>JAAYQK010000333.1 GCA_012519325.1 Gracilibacteraceae bacterium
AAAAATTTTAAATTCTAATTCTCCCAGGTTCTTCGTAAAATAAACAGAAACAAATAGAAAGAGGTACTTTTATGGCTAATGAAGTTACAAACAAAATACTGGATGCAGCTTTTGAAATAGTTGCAAAGAACAAGATAAGCGGAACCAGGATGCATCTTATCGCCAAGAAAGCGGGAGTGGTGCAGTCAAATGTACATTATTATTACCCGACTAAAAATGACCTTTTGATTGCTTTGCTGGACAGGATTCAAAAGAGGTTTACGGAGAAAAGGATGAACTCGGTAGATCTGGAGAATAAATCCTATGAAGAAAACCTTCATGGACTTTTCCATGAAAAAAAGGATGATATTCTTAACCATAAAAAAATTGACTATTTACAGTTCGACTTCTGGGTTCAGGGAACCGCAGACCCTGAAATAAAGGCAAAATTTGTTGATGCTTTTAATATCTGGAGAAATGACATAACTGAAGTATTGAATCAGATACCGGGTTTTCCCGAGTGCAAATCCGACCAGTGTAAAATGCTTTCGTACCTTATAGTATCCATAATGATGGGAGCATCCATGCAGTATCTTATAGATGAAAGGAAATTTAACCTGGATGACTATTTCGCCACAGCAGAGAAAATGGTACTGGATTTTGTAAAATAACGGAAATAAGGCAGGTGACGGATTTGGTAAGCTTTAAGGTGAATGGAAGGACAGTAAGCGTTAAGGAAGGAACCAATTTATTGAAATTTCTTCGAGAAGAAGAAAGGCTTACATCTGTCAAAAATGGATGCGCCAGCGGGGTGTGCGGCAGTTGTACGGTTTTGATAGACGGTAAGGCAGCAAGGTCCTGCACTCTGAAGGTTGATAAGATTCAGGGCAGGGAAGTTCTTACTATGGAAGGACTCAGCAGATTTGAAAGGGAAATGTATTCAAATGCATTTGCTGAAGCAGGGGCTGTGCAATGCGGATTCTGCACTCCGGGCATGGTGTTGGCTTCAAAAGCATTGTTGGATACAAATCCGGAGCCTTCTGAAGAAGAAATAAGGAAAGCAATTAGGAATAATATTTGCAGATGCACAGGCTATGTGAAAATTGTCAAGGCAATCAGGCTTGCGGCAGAAGCTTTAAAGGAATCAAAGCATATCAGCCTGAACACATGCAGCTCCAATATAGGACAGAATTGGCGCAGGGTTGATGCCGTAAGCAAAGCACTGGGTGAAGCAGTTTATTGTGATGATGTTTTCATGGATAATATGCTTTATGTTTCCGTTCTGAGGGCAATGAAGCCCAAGGCAAAGCTTTTGTCTATCGACACAACAGCAGCCAGAGCCCTGGAAGGGGTGGAAGCGGTTCTCACTGCAGCGGATGTGCCGGGAGAAAACTACCAGGGATATATTTACAAGGATTGGCCTACCTTTGTTCCGGTAGGAGAAATTACCCGTTATGCGGGAGATGCTGTTGCAGCTGTTGCCGCCAGGAGCAAAGAGACAGCAGAGGCCGCGATAAGACTCATTGAGGCGAGGTATGAGGAGCTGGAGCCTGTCACTGATGCCGCCAGGGCAATGGAAATTGAGGGCAATATATTGAGCAGGACTTATGTAAGGAGGGGAGATCCGGAGAAAGCACAGGCGGAATCCAAGTATGTGGTGAGAAATACTTACAGGACTTCTCCTCTGGATCATGCTTTTATTGAGCCGGAAAGCGCAACAGCCTTCTATGACGGAGATATTCTTACCGTATATGCAGCTACCCAGAGCATCACTCATGACCATCATGAGATATGCCGTGTTCTGGGACTGCCCCATGATAAGGTAAGAGTAATTCTCCAGAATGTAGGCGGGGCCTTTGGGGGCAAGGAGGATCTAAGTGTTCAGCATTATGCCGCTTTGGCTGCCTATTATACAAGAAAGCCCTGCAAATATACCTTTACAAGAGAGGAAAGCCTGTTGTGCCATCCTAAGCGGCATGGAATGGAACTGGAGGTTGCTACCGGATGTGATGAACAGGGCAAGCTTACTTTCATGACAGTAAGGATAATTGCGGATACAGGCGCTTATGCATCTCTGGGTACTGCAGTTTTGGAGAGGGCTTGTACCCACGCTTGCGGTCCATACAGCATACCGAATGTTGAATTGGAAGGCTTCTGCGTATATACTAACAATCCTCCTGCAGGTGCATTCAGAGGCTTTGGGGTACCACAGTCAAATTTTGCGGGAGAAGCCAACATGGATCAGCTGGCGGATCTGGCAGGTGTGGATAGATGGGAATTCAGATACATGAATGCAGTTGAGCCGGGAATGGTGCTGGCAAACGGACAGGTGTGCGGTGATGATACTGCAGTAAAGGAAACCCTTCTTGCAGTAAAGGATGAATACTACAATAACAAATATGCCGGAATAGCATGCGCTTTCAAGAATACAGGGATAGGCGTAGGCCTTCCTGATATAGGGCGATGCCGCATAAGAGTAAAGAATGGCAAGGTTGTTGTATATTCTGCTGCATCCTGCATAGGGCAAGGCCTGGCTACGATAATGATACAAATCGTATCCGAAACCCTGGGGATAGAAGGTGACAATATTATATTCAACCAGCAGGATTCATCCCTGTGCCCGGATTCGGGTGCAACAACGGCATCCAGGCAAACCCTTTTTACCGGTGAAGCCTGCCGCCGGGCAGCACTTAAGTTGAAGAAAGCACTGTCCCTTAAAACCCTGGAAGAATTGGAGGGGCAGGACTTTGAAGGTGAATTCAGCGGGATTACCGATCCTATAAACTCAGACAAGGAGAATCCGGTAAGTCATGTAGCATACAGCTATGCAACCCATGTAGCGGTACTCAATGACGAGGGCAGGGTGTCAAAAATAATGGCAGCTCATGATATCGGGAGAGCTATAAACCCCATGAATATTGAAGGGCAGGTTGAGGGAGGAGTAGTAATGGGCCTTGGCTCAGCTTTGAGAGAGAAGCTGGTGTATGATAAAGGAGTCCTGAAATCCGGATTTGGAACACTAGGCTTGCTGAGGTCAAATGAAATACCTGAAATAGAAGTCAAAATAATAGAAAAAAACCAATCAGAGCTGGCATACGGTGCAAAGGGAATAGGAGAGATATCACTGATTCCGGTGGCCGCTGCAGTGGCATCAGCTTACGAAAGGTTTGACGGTATAAGAAGATTTGAGCTGCCCCTGGAAGGAACACCATATAATAGAAAGAAGGCGGAGAAATGAGCAAGGTATTGAAGCTGAAATGCGTCAAGTGCGGAAGAGAATTTAAAGAAACCGAGGTACTTTATACATGTCCGGACTGTGGCATAGAAGGAATCCTGGATGTGGAACTTGATTATGACCTAATCAGAAAAGAGCTGAATCGGGAATACTTGAAAAACAACAGGAATTATTCCTTGTGGCGTTATCTTCCGGCAATACCCGTGGAGGATACAAAGGGGATACAACCGCTTCAAGCGGGGTGGACACCCCTTTACAATATAGGGTCTCTCTCAAAGGAAACAGGACTAGGCAGCTTTTTCCTTAAGGACGATTCGCGGAATCCCACAGCTTCACTAAAAGACAGGGCGAGTGCAGTTGGAGTTGCAAAAGCTATAGAGCTTGGCAGGACTGTCATGTGTGCGGCATCAACCGGGAATGCGGCTTCTTCATTGTCAGGTTTTGCTGCGGCAGCTGGGATAAAAACCTACATATTCGTACCGAAAACGGCTCCTGAGGCTAAAATCACACAACTTCTGATATACGGCTCAAATGTATTTCTCGTAAAGGGCACCTATGATGAAGCGGTTGAGCTTTGCTTCAAGGCGTCGGATGAGTTCGGCTGGTATAACAGAAGTTGTGCAATAAATCCATATCTGATTGAAGGGAAGAAAACAATTTCCTATGAGATTTGCGAGCAGATGAACTTTCAAGCCCCCGATATTGCAGTAGTGGCTGTGGGGGACGGCTGTACCATTGGAGGTGTCTGGAAGGGCTTTAAGGAGTGCTTTGAACTTGGACTCATTGACAAGCTCCCTAAAATAGTTGGAGTCCAGGCGGAAAATTCCAATCCGGTTACCAGGGCATTTAAGAGTAATACATATGAATTTGAATACAGACTGCCTGATACATTGGCAGACAGTATTTCCGTAGGCATACCCAGAAACGGCATCAAAGCCCTGAATGCCCTGCATGAATCCGGGGGCTGTATGGTGGATGTATCCGATGAGGAAATACTTGCAGCAATGAAGCTATTGGCACAGAAAACAGGAGTTTTCGGAGAGCCTGCCGGAGTAACAAGCTTTGCAGGGATTATGAAAATGAAAGAGCTTGGTCTTATAAAAGGTGATGAAAGGGTTGTGAGTATAGTAAGCGGAAGCGGGCTTAAGGACATAAGGAGCGCGATGAAAGCCGCAGGAAAAGCAAGCTGTGTGGAACCTGACCTTGTAGATCTGAAAAGAATCCTTAATAAGTAAATATTTATGTTGGAGGGCGAAAAATGAGAAAACTGATTGATTTGACAATCAACGAAAAAGGGCTCGAAAAAGCGGTACAGAGTGTCAGGGAAAGGAATATTGTCATTCCGACTTTGGAACAGATGAAGGATCCGGGAAAGATACCGGCAAAGGTAAAGGAAAAGCTAAAGAACACAGGCTTATGGGATGTGGATCCAATCAATCTTTTCAGGATTTCCTGGAAGAACCAGCCGGTTAAATATGGCGGATTGTACAATGAATTTCCTAACTATATTGAGATTCCAAAGGAAATCACAGGCATAAAGGCAAGAATCTTTGCAATGTCAGGAAAGTTTTTCCCAACAGGGGCACATAAGGTAGGAGCAAGCTTTGCTTGTCTGGTTCCCCGCCTTGTCACCGGGCAGTTTGACCCTACTTACCATCAGGCAGTCTGGCCTTCCACAGGCAACTACTGCCGCGGCGGAGCCTATAACTCAACATTGCTTGGCTGCAGCTCCATAGCAATACTGCCTGAGAACATGAGCAAGGAGCGTTTTGAATGGCTCAAGACAGTTGCCGGTGAGGTTATTGCCACTTCTGGCTGCGAGAGCAACGTAAAGGAAATATATGACAAGACCTGGGAACTGAGAAGAACCAGAGAAAATGTTGTTATACTCAACCAATTCGGAGAATTGGGAAACCATCTGTGGCACTACGAGGTTACAGGCAGTGCCATGAATGAAATAATCAAAAAGGAAGCCGGACCAAAGGATAAAGTCGCCGGCGTGTGCTTGACTTCAGGCTCGGCAGGAACGCTGGGTGCGGGAGATTTCTTAAAGGACCAGTACCCCAATGCGAAGCTTGCGGTAGGAGAAGCACTGCAGTGTCCCACACTGCTCAATAACGGCTTTGGAGACCACAGGATAGAGGGAATAGGGGACAAGCACGTGCCGTGGATACATAACGTGAAGAATACAGATATGATTATAGCAGTAGATGATAACGACAGCCTTGGCATGTTCAGACTCTTCAATGAGTCCGCAGGGCAGGAATACCTGAGAACACTTGGCGTAAGGGAAGAGATTGTAGAGAAGCTGCCCTGGGTGGGAATCTCGGGAGCTGCAAATATCATATCCTGCATTAAGTTTGCAAAATACTATGAGCTTACGGAAAATGACATGGTAATAACTGTACTGACTGACTCTGCAGAAATGTACCAGTCAAGGCTCAGGGAGATGGAAGAAGCAAGGGGCAGGAAGTATCAAACTATTGATGCAGCTATAGATCACAACAGGTATGTATTAGGGCTCAGGTGCGACACCATGGAAGAGCTAACATACCAGAGCAGGAAACGGATACATAATCTCAAATATTACACATGGATTGAACAGCAAATGTACGATCTGGATGAACTGAATGAGCAGTGGTATGATTATGACAACTACTGGGGAAGACTGCATAAAATGGGGCCTGAGCTTGACAGGCTGATAGAACAGTTCAATGAAAGAACAGGTTTGAATTATTAGGAGGGTGAGAAATGTCGTACGATTTTAAAAAAATATTAGAACTTGCAGAGAAATACAAGCCGCAGATGTCAAAGTTTCTTCGGGATATGATTGCCATTCCAAGTGAAAGCTGCGATGAAAAAAAGGTTATAGAGAGAATAGCTGAGGAGATGAAGGCTGTAGGTTTTGACAAGGTGGAGACGGACCCAATGGGCAATGTATTGGGTTATATAGGACATGGCAAACATCTTATAGCCATGGACGGACATGTTGATACAGTAGGTGTTGGGAATCCGAAGAACTGGGAGTACGACCCGTACCGGGGATATGAAGATGATGAAATAATAGTCGGGAGAGGTGCAAGCGACCAGGAAGGCGGTATGGCTTCAATGGTTTATGCCGGAAAAATAATCAAGGACCTGAAGCTGGAGGATGACTTTACATTGTTGATAACAGGTACTGTTCAGGAAGAGGATTGTGACGGCTTATGCTGGCAGTACATCATCAAGGAATTGAACATTCGTCCGGAATTTGTGGTTCTTACCGAGCCCACCTCCTGCCGCATATACAGGGGACATAGGGGCAGGATGGAAATTAAGGTAACAACCCAGGGTGTCAGCTGTCACGGATCTGCCCCCGAGAGAGGCGACAATGCCATATACAAAATGGCCCCGATACTGGTGGAATTGAAGGAATTGAATGAGAGACTCATAAGCCATCCGTTCTTAGGCAAAGGGACCCTGACGGTATCTGAAATTTTTCATACTTCTCCGTCAAGATGCGCAGTTGCAGACAGCTGTTGGATTTCTATAGACAGAAGGTTGACTGCGGGAGAAAGCGGAGAATATGCCCTGAACCAAATCAGGGAATTGCCTTCGGTTAAGGCAGCAAAGGCTGAAGTGGAAATGTATCCTTACAGCAGGCCTTCCTATACAGGACTGGAATATCCGACGGAGGCGTATTTCCCGACTTGGTTCATTGAAGAAGACCATCCTGTCTGTGGTACCTTACTGGAGGCATACAAGGGACTGTTTGGGGAAAAACCGGTACTGGATAAATGGACTTTCTCCACAAACGGAGTTTCAATAATGGGCAAATACGGTATCCCCTGTATTGGCTTCGGCCCGGGACATGAAGACCAGGCCCATGCTCCAAATGAAAGGACCTGGAAGGAGGAACTGGTGAAAGCAGCTGCGATGTATGCAGCGATTCCATCACTTTTTGTAAGGAAATACGTGGACAAAATGCCGAAAACAACGGAAAATTTGGCTGAATAGCCGCACATATAATCCTGGGCAGGCTTGAAAAGGCATGTCGGGGTATTGAGGAGGAGGGAGAAAATGAGTGATAGAATGAGGCTGATACCTTTTAAAAAAATGCTTTGTTGGATATTCTCGGAATTGAAGGAAAAGGACTCAATATTCGGTATCCATAGAAGCAAGTTTTACAAGAACAAGAGCGGATACTACACTAAGCTGTTCGGGGAAAAAATCGGGACCCCCATCGGGCCGGCAGCGGGGCCAAATTCACAACTGGCGCAGAATATAGTGGCTGCTTATCTGACAGGATGCCGCTTCATAGAATTGAAGACGGTGCAAAAGCTTGACGGGGAAGATCTGCCGGTATCAAAGCCATGCATCTATGCACAGGATGAATGCTATAACGTAGAGTGGTCCACGGAACTGAGAGTACCGGATGCATATAATGAGTATATCAAGGCTTGGTTCTTGCTGCATGTCCTGATGAAGGAGCTGGGATTAAGCGAAAAAAGGGACTTTATGTTCAATATGAGCGTAGGCTATGACCTGGAGGGAATAAAGTCTCCCAAAATAGATGCATACATAGAAGGAATGCGAAATGCATCAAATACTGAAATATGGAAGGAATGCAGAGAAGTATTGCTCTCCGGCATGCATCTGTTTACCAATTTCACCGAAGAAGATTTGGATATGATTTCTCCTGCGGTTTGTCCCTCCATTACTCTTTCCACACTGCACGGATGTCCGCCTCAGGAGATTGAGCGCATTGCCAATTATTTCCTGAAAGAAAAAAATCTACACACCTATGTAAAAATGAATCCGACTCTTCTGGGGGAAAGATTCGTCAGGGATACCCTGGATGCAATGGGCTATGATTACATAACCCTGAACGGACACCATTTCATTCATGATCTTCAGTACCCTGATGCCGTGGCAATGCTTAAACGGCTGAAAGCTGTGGCCCGGGAACAAGGTTTGGAAATAGGGGTCAAATTGACAAATACCCTTCCGGTTAAGATTCTCAATCAGGAGCTGCCCGGGGAAGAAATGTATATGTCTGGGAGATCCCTCTATGCTCTTTCCATTACTCTTGCCGCATGGTTAGCGAAAGAATTCAACGGAGATTTGAATATATCCTATTCCGGAGGCATTGATTTCTTTAATATTGGCAGGGTCCTGGAGGCAGGAGTAAGGCCTGTCACTTTTGCAACAACCATCCTGAAGCCCGGAGGCTATGAAAGGATAAAGCAGATGGCCGATAAGGCGGAAAGAATGCAGGAGGCTGCTGTTACAGGCATTGATATTGCTTTAATCGACAAGCTTGCAAAGGATGCATTGACAGACAGGCATCACATGAAGGAACTGAGACCGGTTGAGAGCAGAAAGCTTTTTTCGGAGCTTCCTTTGTATGACTGTGCCGTAGCTCCTTGTACAGTAGGCTGTCCCATCAACCAGCAGATACCTCAGTATATTGCTTTGGTTGGCGAAGGCAAATATGCCGAGGCTTTTAATCTAATAGTGAAGGATAATGCTTCACCGGCCATTACAGGTTCAATCTGCGACCATCAATGCCAGTACAAGTGTACCCGCCTGGATTATGACGAGTCACTCCGGATAAGGGACATGAAGAAGACAGCGGTTCTTAATGCTCAGGATAAATATACCGAAGTCATCAAGCCCGCAGAAATCAGAAGCAGCAAAAATGTAGCGATAGTGGGTGCAGGGGCTGCAGGACTTGCAACAGCACTGTTCTTAAGAAGGAATGGTATGAAAGTCACTGTCATGGATAGGAAGGATAAGCCTTATGGTATTATTGAGCATGTGATTCCGGAATTTAGGATTTCGTCTGATATGATAAAAAAAGACCTGGAACTGGTCAGGAGGAACGGAGTGGAATTCAAGCTGGGCATTGACGAGAATTTCAGTGTCGATGCTTTGAAAAAGAATTATGATTATGTTGTATTGGCAATAGGTGCCTGGAAGCCAGGACGGATTTCCATTGAGGAAGGTGCTGAAAAGACTGTCAATGGGATTGCGTTTCTGGAAGACTACAAGAGCAAAAAAGGAAATATCAGCTTAGGACGCCATGTATGTGTCATAGGCGGAGGAAATGTTGCAATGGATGCTGCCAGAGCCGCAAAGAGGGTTCCGGGAGTGGAGTCGGTATCCATAGTATACAGAAGGACAAGAAAGTATATGCCGGCGGACCATGAGGAAATCAGTCTGGCAGCTTCAGAAGGAGTAATATTCAGGGAACTTCTTTCACCCGTGTCATGGAAGGACGGAAAGCTTGTATGCGAAATAATGGCTTTAGGTGACAGGGATTCATCAGGAAGAAGAAGTCCGGTTCCCACCGGAAAGACAGTGACCCTGGATGCTGATAACGTAATAACGGCAGTTGGTGAGCAAATTGACAATTCCCTTCTTAGCAAAAATGGTATAGAGCTGGATGCTAAGGGATTCCCAAAGGTAAATTCCGCCTGTGAGACCAATATACCAGGGGTATACGTGGCAGGGGACGTGAAAAAGGGGCCTGCTACAATAGTTAAGGCTATTGCGGACGGCAAGACGGTTGCCAGGGACATATTGCAGAAGGAAGGCTTGAATGCGGATTTCGAGAAGAAAGAATTTCCGGTTGATGAAAAGGTTATTTATGAGAGAAAAGGCATATTGCAGAACCCTTTGTGCAGTGATAAGGAAGCTGAAAGATGCCTGTTCTGCGAAAATATATGCGAGCTTTGTGTGGACGTATGCCCCAACAGGGCAAATGCAGTGATATTTGTTGATGAAGGTTTTGCCTCCAGGCATCAGGTCATCCATCTTGACGGAATGTGCAACGAGTGCGGAAACTGCGGTATATTCTGCCCTCATGAAGGTAATCCGTATAAGGACAAGGTTACAGTTTTCTGGAGTGAGGAGGACTTCAGAGATAGCGACAACAAGGGCTTTCTGGTAACCGATAAGGCAGCGGGCAAATGTCTTGTCCGTACAGAGCAAGGTCAAATAGTAAACTATGCAATAGGACAGGAAAATGGTGTATCCAAAGAGATGGCTGCAATCATAAAGGTCTGCATCGATAGGTATACATATATGTTATAGATGGCATATGAATAATGCGACATAACTATAAGTTTGCAGTCATACTAAAAGAGCAATAACCTTGTATACCGACTCGCACGATATTAGCTTTGGACAGAATCAGAGCTTGATACTTGTAAAATCCTGACGCACATAAACCCAACCTCCTGTTGGTATGTGCTGGATTTACCTCACGTAAATCCCACGGATTTTACTGCGCATCTTCTCTCGATTCTGTTGCCCAAAGCCAATAAGTGCTCGCTGTTA
>JAAYQK010000032.1 GCA_012519325.1 Gracilibacteraceae bacterium
AAGCCCTTTGATCCTCGTGTCGGAAAGGCGGTTGCAGCTGCAGTAGCCAAGGCTGCAAGGGAATCAGGCGTAGCAAGGATATAAGTAACTCATCCAAACCCTCCCGTTTCTTTTGGGGTTCTTAACAAAAACTCCGGTGAATATCATAAAATAAGTGATATTTTGGAGGTGCACAGGTTGAGGTTTTACATAATTGACATAAGCAAGGCTGCCAGATATATATTCAAGTTGGCATGGGTAGTGGCTTTGTTGATAGGTATAGGACTTGTAGGCAAAAGTACTACTGCGGTATTTTCTTTTCCCATAAGAAGTACAGTTGTGGTAATAGATGCGGGGCATGGAGGAAGGGACCCGGGAGCATCGGGCCGCAGCGGGATAACCGAAGAGGAGATTAACCTTAAGATTGCCCTTAAACTCCGGAGGCTCATAGAGCAGGGGGGCGGTACAGCCATTATGATAAGAGAGGATAATTCAGGACTCTATACTGAAGGAGGAAACATAAGGGGGACAAGAAAAAGCGAGGATCTTAAGAATAGGCATGCACTGATAAACAGCTGTGGGGCAGATGTCTTTATAAGCATACACCTGAACAGCTTTCCCCAGTCCCAGTATTATGGGGCGCAGACCTTTTATATGAAGAATGAGGAAAAATCCAAGAAGCTGGCCGAGAGCATCCAGAACGAGCTAATCAAGGTGCTGGACAGAGGAAATGAAAGAAAGGCTAAGGCTACTGATTCCATATATATTTTGAAAAACAACAATATGCCGGGAGCACTTGTGGAATGCGGATTTCTTTCAAATCATGAGGAGGAACGGCTGCTGGATGACGAGCACTATCAGGAGAAGATCGCATGGAGTATCTTTGTAGGCATCGTCAAGTATATGGAGAAGGAGAAGAAGGCAATTGAATAAGAATGCGACTATGCCGCATTCTGAGGTTAATGACAAACCAGCATCAAATTTTGGTGCTGGTTTGCTTCAGATTATTTCATTTCGTGTTTTACATAGTATATCCTGTCCTGAGCCTGTTTGTTGTATACGGCGTTTCCTCCGCCCCTTCTTATTGCGGAATGGAATTGCTTTATAGCTTGATTGCGGTCGTTTTTAAGCAAATATAGCTCTCCCAATATGAGGCAGCACTGCTGATCCTGTTCGTCGGTCAACCTCGTCAGGGAGCTTCCGTACAATACATTGTAATAGTGCTCAAAAGCTTGATCTATTGCAATAGCATACATTTTCTCATCTCCGATGTCCTTATAAAGCCAGGACAGCTGAATCCAAATCCTTGCGCTTTTAAGAGGACCGGCATCCAGAGCTTTTGCACTATGCAGAGCCAGATAGTAAGCCGTAAAAACCTCATCCAGCTTGCGGGGCTGGGAATACTTAAAAGCCAGCTTTTTGCGGATGGGGGCTGTTTTTTCCGTGAATGTCTTGCAGAGGTTGTCCATATGCTTGTCAAACTCATGGGAATATCCGGCAAAGTAACAGCAAGGACATACCAGGATGTTATACCACAGAGGCTCAAATTCCTCATATCGATGTCTGAAATCGAAATCAATCGACTTGAGCCTGAGCTTGGACTGGGATACAACCGGCAGCTCGAATTCCTTTCCGCATATGGGACAGGTTGTTTTTTTATTATAGATATAGAGAACATCCGTATCCGGGGATTCCCCTTCGTAAGTTCCATGTTCATCATGATACAGGATGCCTTTCAAATCTTCCGGGTTGGCGGCAGAAATGCATGAGGTACTGTCTGATAAAGCATCGGCTGAATCTGCCGGGGGTATGACATATTGACATCCCTTCTTTAAGCAGCTTAACTCCTCATCCAATGCCCTTATTATCGAGCTTAAGCCTTTTAGCAGCTTAAATGCCATACTTGGCTGTTCAACTATAAATGCTTCAAAGTTATCCTTATTAACTGAAAGGGCTACTGTGTTTTCAACAGCTAAAGCAGTAGCAGTACGGGGCTCCCCCTCAAGCAGGGACATTTCTCCGAAAAAACCTCCTGCGCCAATGTCGCACAGCTTGATTTGGAGATTATCCTTGGATTCGATGAAAATCGACACTCTGCCGGACAGGAGAATATACATATCGTTGCCGGTATCTCCCTCATGAAATATATATTCGTTTTCCTTAAAGGTTCTTACATTGCTTATACTCTTTAGTTTGTTAAGGTTGGACAAAACCGGTACCCCCCTTAAAAGTATTATATGCTTTATTATACTATAAAGGAAATTACATATAAATAGAGGAATGAGAAATAGCCAATAAGTGCTCGCTGTTATACAAGGCCAGTGCTCTGTAGGATGACTACAAATTTCAGATATGTCACATTCTTCATATTTTCTGCTTATGACCCACCTTTTCTGATTGTAAAGTTATCCTCCAGCAGAGCCCAGTTCTGCGGGAAGGGATAGCCGAGAGCCCAATAACTGATGCCTCTCAGATTATAATTCTTGACCGTATCGAATTTTGCCTGGGCGCTGCGGGCGTCCTCAAACCATACTTCGTGTGCTCTTCCCTGTGCATCCGTATACCGAAAGAACGGCGATTGGGTAACTGTATCATATTGTATTGTGGCGCCGTATCTGACAGCCCTTGACACAGCCTCCTGCACACTGAAGGTTTCGGCCTCCTGTCCCCAGGCGAAAGGAAGAAGCCAATCCCTTGCATAAATTTGAAAGCCCATAAAAATTTTTTCTCTGGGAATAACGGTAACTGCATAGTCAAGGACACGCCTGATCTGGTTTAGAGGTGAAATTGCCTGAGGAGGGCCCTTCCTCCAACCCCATTCATATGTCATCAGAATAACAAAATCAACTATCTTGCCGTGGGCTTCGTAATCATGGGCTTCATACAGCAGTCCTGCTTGTTCGGCTCTTGTTTTCGGGGCTACTGCAGTAGATACAAAAAAGCCCTCCTGGTGCAAACGGGTTACTGCCTGCTGAAGAAAGCGGTTATAAGGCTCACGGTCAGCCGGAAGTACATTTTCAAAATCAACATTCAATCCTTTATACCCTTTTTCCTTCATTATGCTAATTACATTGGCAAGCAGCACTTCGATAATCTGGGAACTGTTCAGTACGACATGGGCAAGGTTTTCCCCCAAAGAAGTCGAAGTAAAATTTGTAATTGACATCATGGGTATAGCTTCTTCAACTCTGCCGGCTTGGATTGCAGGGACGTCATTAATGGTCTGAAGGCTTCCGTCTTCCCTGATCAAATAAGCAAAGGGGCTTAGATATGTCAGATGTTCACCGACCTCCTGAACAATCGGAACAGCATCTGCTCCCAAAATATAAATATAACCGTTTACATCGATTACAGGCCTTGGCTTGCGCGGGATAACCAGAAGGGTACCAGGATAAACAAGGTTTGCATCCTCAATACTGTTTATCTTTATCAAGTCATTTAGGGGAACTCCAAATCTTTGAGCTACCGACCACAACGTATCTCCGGGCTGAATCTGGTATCGGAGGGCAGGAATGTACAGTACAAGTCCGGGATATATGTTGTCCGGATTGGGAATTTGATTGTTCTGCAGGATTGCCTGAACAGTGGTTCCATAAGACTGAGCAATTCTCCACAATGATTCTCCGGATACTACAGTATGAAAAATATCTTCTGTAGGGATGACTAAAGCTTGACCTATTACCAACCTATTTGGATCAGGAAGCCCGTTGACATCTACAATTGATGCAGTTGAGACCCGGTAAAAATTTGCAATTTGCCATAGGGTTTCTCGCGGTTTTACAACATGAATGAGCATAATACACCTCCTCGTTCACTAACAATATATGAAGAAAAATTTTCATTATGATAGCGGAATCCATTGACTGCTTGGGCATATTATGGATTTATAATATATTGATGTTTTTAGTTTACAAAAGAAGATATATCAATTATAATAATACCGTAGTGATTAGAACCGTGGCCCATTGGTCAAGTGGTTAAGACATCGCCCTCTCACGGCGGTAACAGGGGTTCGAATCCCCTATGGGTCACCAAATCAAGCTAAATAAAAATGCGTCGTGAGACGCATTTTTAATTGTATAGGAGAATATAATTTTCTTCAGTAAAGATACATGGAGGGAAAGACTATGGGGAAAATTTCAAAAAGTATCACTGAACTCATTGGTAATACGCCGCTTCTGGAAACCGTCAATTATAACAACCGAAATGGCATAAAAGGAAAGATTATTGCAAAGCTGGAATACTTCAATCCGGGAGGCAGCGTAAAGGACAGGGTAGGGTATGCAATGATTAAGGATGCTGAAGAGAAAGGACTTGTTAACAAGGATACGGTAATAGTAGAGCCTACCAGCGGCAATACAGGAATAGCTCTGGCTCTTGTTGCTGCTGCAAGGGGTTATAGGCTTATACTAACAATGCCTGAAACAATGAGCGTAGAAAGAAGAAGCCTTCTTGCAGCATTGGGAGCGGAACTGGTGCTGACCCCTGGCAGTGATGGGATGAAGGGAGCCATAAAAAAGGCTGAAGAGTTGGTTGCAGAGATTTCAAATGCTTTTATGCCGCAGCAGTTTAATAATCCTGCAAATTCAGCAGCTCACAGGAAAACAACGGCAGAAGAAATCTGGAGAGATACGGGCGGACAGGTGGATGTATTTGTTGCAGGAGTCGGTACCGGCGGAACCATTACGGGAGTTGGAGAGATACTTAAGGAAAAGAATCCCGATATAAGGGTAATTGCTGTGGAGCCTTATGATTCACCGGTATTGTCGGGAGGAACCCCGGGACCCCATAAGCTGCAGGGTATAGGAGCAGGTTTTGCTCCGGAGGTATTGAATACTTCGATTATAGATGAGGTTTTCAGGGTAAAAAGCGAAGAAGCGTTTGAAGCGTCCAGAAAGCTTGCAGCTGCAGAGGGCATATTGGCCGGCATTTCCTCAGGAGCGGCGCTGCATGCAGCGACAGAAGCTGCTAAGAGATCGGACAGTACCGGCAAAAA
The DNA here is from genome assembly GCA_012519325.1 of Gracilibacteraceae bacterium. GTDB lineage: Bacteria > Bacillota > Clostridia > Lutisporales > Lutisporaceae > BRH-c25. The sequence continues at coordinate 4,976 of JAAYQK010000032.1, forward strand.
TATCGTAGTGCTGCTTCCGGATACCGGAGAAAGATATCTGTCTACAGATCTGTTTCAAAACGTGTAACAATTAAAAAAGCTCCTGCCAAATTCAAAATCAGGCAGGAGTTTTTCAGTATGTTAATCTTGATAATAACAGTCATTATCTGTAAAATGATATTATAACATTAATAATTGTTATTGCTGAGAAAAATTTGGGAGGTGTGCCATGGGGAGCCGGATTCGATATATTTCATCCAGACAACAGCTTATTGACGCAGTAGAAGCACTATTGAACAATAGTACGAAACCTGGTATTATGATTTCCGGGGTATGGACAAAATCCCTTTATGAGTATATAATCGGATTAATTATGGATAAACAACTCAGCACTACCTGCAGGGTGATTATACCAAAATTGCTTTTTAAGGGCAATATTTCCCTGACTCTGCTTAGAAGCTTATGCAAGGCTGAAGGACAAGTTCGGGTTAATAATTTAATGACCAACAACTTTCTTGTGATAGGTGATTGGGCTTTCATACTCTCCTTCTCCAGCAGGCTGAACAGCTTTAATACTCTAAGCACTACTTTTGAGTGCTCGGTGATGACTGATGAGGCTGAGATAGTCAATGAGCTTAAGGCACAGTTTGATAGTATTTTTGAAAATAGTGTGGTTTTCAGAATGTAATTACAGGCATAGATTTACCATTATAACAAATACATGGAGGCTTAAGGAATGAAAATTATCATTATCGGCGCCGGAAAAGTTGGGTATAACCTGGCAGAAAATTTATCAAAAAGTAATCATGATGTAATTATAATTGATAAGAATTACGCTGCTCTGAGCAAGGCAGAAGAAAATCTTGAAGTGCTTTGCATCAAAGGCAGCGGAGTCAGTACCCACATTCTTATGGAAGCTGGAATAGATACTGCTGATTTGTTAATTGCCGTAACAAACAGTGATGAAGTAAATATGGTCTGCTGCCTTACCGCTAAAAAGCTGGGTGTAAAACGTACAATAGCAAGGATAAGAGACCATGAATATGCCAATGAGCTTTTACTGCTCAAAGAGGAGCTGGAGCTTGACCTGATAATAAATCCCGAACAGGCAGCTGCAGATGAAATAGCGAATGTGCTGAACTTTTCTTCTGCAATCAATGTTGAAAATTTTGCCAAGGGCAGGGTAAAAATGATCGAGATAAAAGTAACGGCAGATATGCCTATGGTGGGCAAGTGCCTTAAAGATATTGGCAGCAAGTTTGAATCCTCCATTTTGATTGGAGTTGTTATAAGAGATGATGAGGTTATTGTTCCTAACGGAGAATTTGTAATTAATGAGAACGACAGCATATACATTATCGGGCAGCCTACAAATTTATATAGTTTCTGCAAGATGTTCGGAAAGGTTCCACAAAAAATAAAAAATGTAATGATTGCAGGTGGAGGCAGAATCGCTATTTACCTAGGGAAGCTTTTGACAGAAATAGGTATGAAGGTCAAAATAATTGAGATAGAAAGAGATAAGTGCATTCAATTATCTGAATTGATTCCCAAAGCACTTGTCATCCATGGGGATGGAACAGATGAAGAACTGTTGAGGTCTGAGAATATCGATGAGATGGATGCTTTTATTGCAATGACCGGAATGGATGAGGAAAACATGATGGCAGCTTTATTAGCAAAGCAGAATGGTGCCGGGAAGGTTATAGCCAAGATTAGCAGGATAAATTATATAAGTATAATAAAAAACCTGGGCATTGACAGCTTAATAAGCCCTAAACAAATTACCAGCAACCAGATATTGAAATATGTGCGCGGTAACAGTATTGAGTCATTATACAGAATCATTGAGGGACAAGCAGAAATAACTGAGATTATTGCGGAATCAGGAAGTAAGCTGTTAAATACGAAGATCAAGAAGCTGGGGCTTCCGAAGGATACTATTATTGCGACCATTGTAAGAAAGAATGAAGTAGTAATCCCCCATGGGAATGATATTATCAAAGCGGGGGATAGGGTCATTGTTATTTCAAAAAATAAGAATATTTCCAGTTTGGATGAAGTAGCCGCAGTTTCTTAGGAGGATATTAATTGAATTTTAAAGCAGTATTAAAGGCTCTTGGAATGCTACTGGTATGCGAAGCTTTGCTGATGATATTTCCGCTGGTTGTAGCAATATATTTTCAAGGAACGGATATCAGCGCATTTTTCCTTAGTATTCTGATAACAGGATTGTTTGGGGTTCTTTTGTCTCAAATAAAAACCGGCAAAAAGATCATGTATGCCCGTGACGGATTTGCCATTGTCTCATTGGGATGGATCCTGCTTTCACTATTTGGCTCTCTTCCATATTTGATCAGTGGAGTGATACCGTCATTTATTGACAGCTTTTTTGAAGCGGTTTCCGGTTTCACAACAACCAGTGCAAGCATATTGACCCATATAGAAGACCTTCCTAAGGGTATACTGTTTTGGAGAAGCTTTACCCATTGGGCAGGAGGAATGGGAGTAATTGTTCTGACCTTGGCAATGTTACCCTCCGTAGGTTCCGGTACTGTACAAATGTTGAAAGCAGAATACCCGGGACCTACTCCCGGGAAGCTTGTACCCCAGGTGAAAGAGACAGCAAAGATTCTGTACAAGATATACCTGTTTTTTACTTTGTTGGAAATTATCATACTGAAATTAGCGGGGCTGCCTCTTTATGATGCATTTATCCATACCTTCGGCACTGTGGGTACAGGCGGAGCATCCAATATGAATGCCAGTGTCGGTGCTTACAATAATATAAATGTAGAGGTTATTATCACAATTTTCACATTTATGTGCGGAACAAATTTTACTTTATACTATCAGATTTTGAAGGGTGATTTTAAAGCCCCCTTTAAAGATGATGAGTTCCGTTTTTATTCCGTTGTAATAATAACATCAATTATTTTAATTACTTTCAATCTCTATGGCGATATATTCAGCTCCTTGTGGGAATCGCTGCGTCATTCGTCCTTTCAGGTAGTTTCGGTTATGACTACAACGGGATTTGCTACAACAGATTATAATAATTGGGGAATGTTCAGCAAAACAATTCTGCTTATATTAATGTTTATTGGAGGCTGTTCAGGTTCCACCGGCGGAGCATTAAAAAGCATCAGGGTTTTGCTGCTCCTGAGGGTAATGAAAAGGGAGCTGCTGCAGGTTATACATCCAAGAGCGGTTTATTCGGTAAGACTTGGGAATAAGACTGTTGATGAAAAAACAATATCCGAGATATTAGGTTTCTTTTTTATGTATATATTGATTTTCATGGTAGCCGTTTTAATCATTTCACTTGACAATTTGGATTGGGCAACAACAATTACGGCAGCGGTTGCAAGCCTTGGGAATATAGGGCCGGGCTTCGGCATTGTAGGCCCAATGGGAAATTATTCGATTTTTTCTGATTTAAGCAAGCTGGTTTTGTCGTTATGTATGATAATTGGAAGACTTGAGATTTACCCGATCCTGCTGCTCGGAATTCCTTCCTTCTGGAAGAAAACTAATTTATAGAGTAAGCAAGGCCTCAATAGCAGTCCGGCAGCATTTGCGGGAGGAATTAGTAGTGAACATTAGAATAGTATTTAGGGTCCTGGGCATGGTTTTGATATGCGAAGCGCTGTTCATGCTGCCATCCCTGGCGGTATCGATATACTATAAGGGAGATGATATTGCTGCATTTGCCTTAAGTATACTCATCACTGCGGCGGTTGGCATCCTGCTGACCTATATCAGAGCAGACAAGGATGATATGTATGCCCGCGATAGTTTTGCCATTGTTGCATTAGGATGGATTCTGCTGTCATTTTTCGGTTCGCTTCCTTTTGTTATCAGCGGTGCTATTCCGGCTTTTATTGATGCTTTTTTTGAAGCGAGCTCAGGATTTACGACTACCGGTGCAAGTATTCTTAAAGAAATAGAAGGGCTACCAAGGGGAATACTTTTTTGGAGAAGCTTTACCCATTGGGTCGGCGGTATGGGTGTTATAGTACTTACCTTAGCTATCCTGCCTTCCATAGGTGCCGGCGGATTGCAAATGATGAAAGCGGAAAGCCCCGGGCCGGCTCCAGGGAAGATAGTACCCAAGGTGGCTGAAACGGCTAAAATTTTGTATGGCATATATATAATGATAACTGCAATGGAAATCCTTCTGTTGAAAACAGCGGGATTGCCCTTTTTTGATTCAGCCGTACATACCTTTGGAACGGTTGGAACGGGTGGATTTTCCAATATGAATACAAGCGTCGGAGAGTATAATAATGTATATGTTGAAATCATAATAACAGTTTTTACCTTCATTTGCGGTGCGAACTTCTCTATATACTACCAGATGCTGAAGGGTGATATTAAAGCTGCCTTTAAAGATGAGGAATTTCGTTTTTATTTTCGAACAGTAACAATTGCTATAGTTTTAATTACTATTAATTTGTACGGCAGTGTATTCAACTCTATATGGGAATCCCTGAGGCACTCCTCTTTTCAGGTTGTAACCATTATAAGTACAACTGGCTTTTCTTCAACAAATTTTGATGAATGGGGAATGTTCAGTAAAATTATTCTATTTATGCTAATGTTTGTCGGGGGTTGTGCAGGCTCCACCGGAGGTGGAATAAAAAATATTAGATTTTTGCTGCTGCTCAAGGTTATGAAAAGAGAACTGCTACAAATAATACATCCAAAAGCGGTTTATTCAGTCAGGCTCGGCGGCAGGGCAGTGGATGAGAGAACAATTTCCGAGGTATTAGGATTCTTCTTCATGTATATGATAGTCTTTATTGCAGCAGTTCTTATTATTTCCCTCGACAATCTTGACTGGACAACCACAATAACCTCGGTTGCTGCCACTATTGGCAACATAGGGCCTGGTTTTGGAAGTGTAGGTGCGGCAGGAAATTATTCAGGCTTATCAAATCTAAGCAAGATAGTATTATCTATGTGTATGATAATTGGAAGACTTGAGATTTACCCGATCCTGCTGCTTGGAATCCCTTCCTTCTGGAAGAAAACAAATATATAAAAACGAAGGCAAAGAGCCTTCGTTTTTTATATTTATCTGTAAAACACATGACTACCAATTCTTTTAACATATGTCTTGTTATTTACAATCCATGTACCTTCTGACTTGGCCGGATTGAAGAAATAGGTTGCATTTCCGACATAGTTTGTACCGCTAAATGCGGCTTTTGCCGCTTTAATGCTATCCCCATTAGGATTATTGTAGATAGTGCCGTCTGCAACCGGAGTGAACTGAGGGATATTCTTATAGTACTCAAATATTACGCCTTTAACCGTATTAGGAAATGAGCTTGATTTTACCCTGTTCAAAATGACATTACCTACGGCAACCTTACCTGTATAGGGTTCGGCTTCTGCTTCGGCATTGATTATTCTTGAAAGCCAATATAAATCATCAGATGCATAGCTTGTCCCTCTTGAAGCCGCAGCAGACGCTGCAAAAAGTCTGCCTTGAGTTTCTCTGCCTGCAATACCGTCGATTCTTAACTTATATGCCTGCTGGAACCTTATTACAGCATTTTCTGTCTTCTTGCCATAAATGCCGTCGACCGGTCCTGGTGAAAACCCTTTGTTTGTTAATGCTTGCTGCAATTTTACTACAGCTGTGCCTCTGCTTCTGAATTTCAACAAACCGTAATAAGTATCCGCAAAGACACCTATAGTTTGTCCAATCAAAAGCAAAATAACAATAGTAAAGCAAATAATACCTTTAAGATTCTTTTTCATACACATACACTCCTTCCATAATTAAGTCCCCTGTAACACCTAAAGGCTGTTACAAGGTACTAGCTTCCGAAGTTAGCTGACGGGTTTGGGACAGAAGGTTCCCTACCATGGTTGTCCATGGATTAACCCCAGGATTGGTTCCTCCGTACCCGGCAAAACCGGGATTCAGCAAATGTCTGTGTTTACATAATGCATATTATATAGCATATAAAATTACTTGTCAAATGAACGAAAAAATTGGAAATTGTCTGACATGAAACATATAGCATGTATAATAAATTGCTGTATAAATATGGAGGGAATAACAATATTATGTAGAAATAATTGAAGATAAATCAGAAACCTATGAATAGTATATGGCTGATAGGAGGGAAAACGTAGAATGGGTGATGATACCATAATGACAGAAAAGACAGGTATAGGGAAAGAGTCAAAAGCTTTTTAAAATATGCTCCCTGATTTTTAAGGCATCTTTAAGGGATCATATGGTGAAACCATATTCCCTGACGCCTTCAATTCCAAAGTAAGCTGGTTCAGCTCCGCAGCCAAGCACAAGGTAATCATAGCCGTATGTTTACTTGCTTGATTTAAGAGTTTTTGCTTCGTAATCTACGCTTTCTATTTTGCCTCTTACAAAATTGACTTTTGTAGCATTAAATACCTTTCTCTTTAATTACGGCAAAATTAATACCCCCTTGTATATAATTAACGCCAAAATAATAGGAATGCATTATATGATATACATTAAAGAAACATGATAGTTTTTATCACTGCTTTGTAAAAAAATTATCTCTATTAATGGTACATTTAACTTGCCACTTAATTTTTCAATAATTAACCATGAATTATGAATTTAAATCGAATTTACCCTTCAAAAATTATATAATTAAAGCAAGGTAATTACGAAGCAATTTTCAGATACGAGATACGAGATGCGAGATTAGGGCAGGACTCTGGGGTTATGAAGGGCGGGTAACACGGGAGGCACGACTGTTTTACGGAATCGCTGCGCGATTACACGGCAGCATTTATATAGTATATCAAAACTCCCGTGTTTTTCTATACTTACATCATTATCAATAATCATTTATGCAGCGGAATATTTATCCCGCCGTGGATTCAGCGGATTCCCGTGTTTTTCGTGTTATGCGTTACCTCGCTCGTAAGGATTAATATTTGTCCTCAGGGTAATATTAATAAATGGAAATATCTGAAGTGCAGAAAGGAGGAAGGAAAATGGGCAAAATATTAGGAACATTCATATTCCCTCATCCTCCTATTATGGTGGAGGAAGTGGGAAAAAGCGAAACCAAAAAGGTTTCAAGCTCAATTGACGGTGCTTTGGAGGCTTCAGAACGCATAGCTGCAATAAAACCGGATGTTATTGTAATCATAACGCCCCACGGTACTATGCTCAGGGATGCAATGGCTATTGTAGCCGATGAAAGACTGAAGGGGAGTTTTGACAGGTTCGGAGCTCCGGAGACGATGTTGAGCTTTGACAATGACCTGGAGTTGGTGGACAAAATAATTGAGCAGGCTCACAAAAGGCAGGTATACTGCATTCCCATGCATGAGGATGTAAAAAGAACCTATAGGGCTGATCCTGGGATTGATCATGGCGCCTTGGTTCCTCTTTACTTTGTGACTAAGAAATACAAGAGGTTCAAATTGCTGCATATTACATACAGCCTGCTTTCAAGGAAACAGCATTACAAGCTTGGCACAGCCATAAGGGATGCAGTAGCAGAGCTTGACAGAAGGGCAGTCATAATTGCAAGCGGGGATCTTTCGCACAGGCTTACAAAAAATGCTCCCGCAGGTTTTGACCCCAGCGGATCAGAATATGATAAAAAGTATATGGAGATCATTAAAAAGGGTGATGTGGAGGGAATGCTTTCCATGCCTGACAAGCTTATTGAGTCTGCAGGGGAGTGTGCTTATAATTCTACTGTAGTGCTTATGGGATGCCTGGACGGATGCAGCATAAAAGGAGAAATCATATCCTACGAAGGCCCCTTTGGTGTAGGCTATTGTATAGCGGAGCTCCACGCAGGGGAGTGTACCGGCAGGAAGGCCGAAAAAAGCAGTGATCCGTATGTGCAGCTGGCTGCAGATACTTTGGAGGCTTATGTCAGAACAGGACGCAAAATAGGTGTGCCGGAAGGCCTGCCTGATGAAATGTATACCCGCAGAGCAGGGGTATTTGTTTCATTGAAGAAATATGGCGAGCTTAGAGGCTGTATCGGGACCATCGGGCCTACCACAAAAAATATCGCTGAAGAAATCATTCAAAATGCAATCAGTGCCGGAACCAGGGATCCAAGGTTCTTGCCGGTAGAGGAAAGGGAGCTTCCTGATCTGGTCTATTCGGTTGATGTACTTGGAGAACCCGAACCTATTAAATCAAAAGCAGAGCTTGATGTAAAAAAATATGGAGTCATTGTGAGAAGCGGGTATAGATCGGGCTTACTGCTTCCTAATTTAGATGGAGTGGACTCCGTTGATTATCAAGTGGATATTGCACTGCGAAAAGCAGGCATTGGAAATAACGAACCTTACAAAATGGAGCGTTTTGAAGTGGTAAGGCATTATTAAGCATACGGAGTGATTCATTATGGAGCAATTGAAAGAAGCAATGCATTATGAGAGGCGCGAGGGAGACAGTGTCCTATGCAGGTTGTGCCCACACGGATGTACCATTGCACCGGGCAAATACGGAATCTGCAGGGTAAGGAGCAACATTGACGGAACACTTTATACTCATAACTATGGAAAAATCTCTTCCATCGCAATGGATCCCATGGAGAAGAAGCCTCTTTATCATTTCTTTCCAGGGAAATATGTTCTTTCAATAGGAACGGTCGGCTGCAACTTCAGGTGCAGCTTCTGCCAGAACTATCAGATTGCGCAGCGGGGAGTAATTGAAAAGGACAGAAGAGATGGCCTGTACGAAGTATCAGGGGCCTATCTGCTGAGCTTGTGCAGGCAGGAGGAGGACTGTATCGGTCTGGCATATACCTATAATGAGCCGAGCATATGGTTTGAGTTTGTTTTGGATACGGCAAGACATATAAGGTTTGAAGGGTATAAAAACGTGATGGTTACCAATGGTTATATAAATACTGAGGCACTTTCTGAACTGCTGCCTTATATTGATGCTGTGAATATTGACGTCAAAGGGTTTAGGGAGGAATACTACCGTGATGTTTGCGGGGGCAGCCTTGAGCATGTGAAGAGGACGGTAGAGGCAGCAGCTTCAGAATGCCATGTGGAAATCACCACTCTTATTATCCCGGGCATAAATGATAGTGAAGAGGAGATGCAGGAGTTGTCAAAATGGCTGTCGTCCATTAGTCCCTCAATTCCTCTCCATTTATCCCGGTACTTTCCAAGGTACAGAATGAAGGAGGCGCCAACCCCTGCACAGACTTTGGCTGCCCTGAAAAAAGTAGCCGGCAGTAATTTGGAGTATGTATACATAGGCAATATGCATAGCGAGGCTTCAAATACCTATTGTCCACAGTGCGGAGCTCTCCTTGTCAGAAGAACAGGAGGTATATTTATAGAGCATCTTGATGACGGAATATGCTCTAAGTGTGGCAAAATCATAAAAATCTTGTTATAACAGGTGTACAGTACAAATATATCTGATATAATTGTTTTGGTACTTACAGATGTATGTTGCAGAAAGTGCGGGAGGCGATGAAATGAATTTTTTCGTGCAGATGAGAGAAAGCGTAATCGATTTCAAGTTTTACAGAAGCATTAAGGATAATAGATTTAGCAAGAGCTTTGTATATCTCTTGCTGCTTTTTCTAATTATTTATTTTATAAATGGTACCAGGATTTTCGTAGGAACCCGGGTATTAATATATGACATGGCTGTACATCTGAATGAAAATGTTCCGGAATTCAGGCTGGAGAATGGTGAATTCACATTTGAGGGAGATATGCCCTACTATTTCAGCAGCACCACCAATGAGTTCTTCGCCGTTGACACTACAGGACAAGTGACAGAAAGCGCATTAAAAGATGTTGAAACTGGAATTCTGATTACCAGGGACAAAGTATTCGTGAAAAGAAGCAAGCTAGAGACCAGAGAGTTCAGCCTGGCTGAACTGGAAGGCTTTAAATTTACAAAGTCTGATGTGTTGGAGTCTATACCAAAACTCAGCTGGATTGTTTTAATTTTTATTGTTTTTGGTTTTATTTTTGCGTTGGGGTGGAAGCTTCTCAATGCGGTCATACTGTCATTATTGGGAATTGCGGTTAATGCTGTGCTGAAGGGCGGGTTGAAATTCAATAATCTGCTGAATATCAGCATATATGTGTTGACACTCCCAATGCTTGTTCAGTTAGCTGTGAATCTTTACGGATATCCTATTCCCGGATTCGGGTACATATACTGGGCTATTTCAATACTCTATCTGGACTTGGCGATTAAAAGCTGTAAAGACCAGGAAAAGGGATCTGATGCAAGAAATAAACTGGAGGATATGACAGGTGAAAATAGGAGTAATTTCTGATACTCATATCAGAAGCAGCGCGAAGCTTCTTCCGAAAATAATATACAGTGTATTCGACGGTGTAGATATGATACTTCACGCAGGGGATATACTTATTGATGAGGTTATTATTGAACTGGAGACTATTGCTCCCGTATATGCGGTGGCAGGAAACAATGACAGCTATGATATGCTATATAAGTACGGTACAAAAAGAATAATCGGGGTTAACGGAAAAAGAATAGGGCTGACTCATGGAACAAGCAGAGTAAACGCATATTCAGGCGCTTATTCAATGTTTGCAAAGAGTAATGTGGATTGTGTTGTATATGGCCATAGTCACAAGCCGCATAATGAACTGGTTGACGGAGTGTTGTTCTTTAATCCTGGCTCTCCTACCTTTAAAAGGTTTGAACCCAGGTATTCTTTGGGACTCCTGTATGTGGAAAAGGATATTAGAGGAGAAATAATATATTTTGACAAGGAGAATGAAATATGAAGCACTACGTGTCTACACATCTTATTAAATCTGAAGATTTGAATCATCATGGAACTTTATTCGCCGGCAGAATGGCTGAATGATTTGTGTAAGGATCTTTCGTGGCTGCTGCCAGCTTATATGGGAATCCTGAAAATATAGTTTGCATCAAGGTACACGGTATGAAATTTGCTAAACCAGTTACCAAGGGAGATATAATAACCCTTTCAGCAAGAGTTGTATATGCCGGGAAGACAAGCCTTACTGTATATGGCAAGGTAAGCAAGTATGATGATGACGAAATATTGGTAGACGGTTTTGTTACTTTTGTATGTGTAGATCAAGAGGGCAGAAAAATTCCTCATAATATTGTATTGCCGGAACCGGAGAACGACGAACAGAGAATACTGCGAGAGACAGCAAAAGCATTGAGATAAGGAGAGTACAGCATAACCTATGTATATCATTCAGGTGTATTTTGAGAGGTTAGCCTTTTTAAATTTGTGTATTTTTTAACAATGATGTACAATATGAATTGTAACAGAAGCAATGACATGGTATGAACACTATGATAAAAACGATGTCATATAGCAATGAGAGGTAGATATGGCATATATGGAAACGGCGATAATACTTGCAGGAGGCAAGAGCAGCAGGATGGGATTCGACAAGCAGTTTCTCAAGCTTCAAGACAGGTATGTAATTGAGATGATAGCAGAAAAGCTGAAAGAAATTTTCAGCGAGATTATTATTGTTACCGGCAAGCCGGAAGAATATGTGAAATACGGATTTAAGCCGGTAGAGGATGAAGTTAAAAACTTCGGGCCCCTGGCCGGAATACATGTGGGACTGAAAAACTCCGGCAGCATGTACAATTATGTTGTTGCCTGCGATATGCCTTTCATAAATGTTAAATATATAAGATATATGATGGAACTTATCAGAGAGCATGAGGGCAGCATTGACGGTGTGATAACGAAGCTGGGGAATTGGATTGAGCCCTTCAATGCCTTTTACTCAAAAAGACTGATCGGCAATATAGAAGAGAGCATGAAAATGGGTAAGAGACAGATCAATATGATGATTCAGGACGCCGATGTGTTATATATCAGCGAGGCAAAAGCAAGGGAATTCAGCCCGGACTGGGAAATGTTCACTAACATTAATACATACAGGGATTATGAAAGCCTTATGAAACGGCTGTTAAAAGTTCAAAATTAATATTCAGGAGGTCATTATGCTAGAGAGGATATTGGAGCACAACAGGAAATTTGTGCAGGAAAGAAAGAATGCAGGAAAAGACAAGCCAATCAGCGGTCATGCCCATAAGGATATAATGGTATTTACCTGCATGGACACAAGATTGATAGAACTATTGGAGCCTGCTATGGGTTTTGGCAGAGGTGATATAAAAATACTAAAGAATGCAGGCAACATTATCCGAAACAATTGCAGTGACGTTATCAGAAGCGTGGCTGTAGGAACGGTGCTAATGGGATTGAAGGAAGTATATGTGGTAGGTCATAGTGATTGCGGAATGAGAAAGCAGAATGTAGAGGACATAAAAGCAAAAATGGCCGAAAGAGGTATACCGGCTGACGCAATAGAAGCCATAGATATAAAGGAATGGTTCGGATTATTACAGGATGAAACAGAAAATGTAAAAGATGCGGTTCTCAAACTGAAGAATTCCCCATATATACCCAAGGATGTGAAAATCCATGGCTTGCTAATAGATCCGAATTCAGGAGAAATATCGGTAATTGCATAAGAATGGTAAGGGCTAAAATCGTTAAAACTCTTAATGAATTGTAGACATATTGAGAAAAAGATGCTAAACTTAAATTGTTAAAAAAATATTAATCTTATTCATATCATTTAACAAAGTTTAGATTGGAGGGTCTATTGTAATGGAGAAAAGGATGTTGACTCCAAAAGAAATTGCGATGGCAACCTGCGATGCTGGTGCTGCGAAAGCAAAGCTATCAATTGCTCAGATGATTGTGCTGGGTATTTTTGCAGGTGTGTTCATAGGCTTTGGTGCACAGGGAGCAATCACTATCGGACAATCACTTGCAAAGATTGATACAGGTTTGCAGAAGTTTGCATTTGCCGGAGCATTTCCTGTAGGACTTATGCTGGTGGTTATTTGTGGTGCGGAGCTATTTACAGGCAATAACCTAATGACTTTAGGGTGCCTGAACAGCAGATACAAATTGTCGGATGTATTCAGAAACTGGGGTGTCGTATACTTTTCAAATTTCGTAGGTTCATTAGTACTTGCCCTTTTGGTTGCAAATTCCGGCTTAATGGCACCAGGAACTCCTATTGCCGAATCTGCTATTAAAATTGCATCCAACAAAGTTGCTATACCTTTTGGTGCTGCAATATTAAGAGGAATATTATGTAATATTATTGTTGTTCTTGCAGTATGGATGGCAACTGGAGCGAAGGATATTATTTCAAAAATATTCTCATGCTGGTTCCCGATCATGCTGTTCGTACTGTGCGGATATGAGCACAGTGTTGCAAATATGTACTTCATACCTCTCGGAATGTTCTTAGGCGCGCCTGTTACCTGGGGGCAGGCTTGGTTCAATAATCTTATACCTGTTACAATAGGTAATCTGATTGGTGGAGCGGTTATTGTACCGTTGTTCTATCATGTTGCATACATGAAGGCTCCCGGAGCTGCTGCAGCGAAAGATGTAAAAGCTTAAAGAATTGTAAAAGCAAAAATTATAGTATATAATAAAATAGAAATGTAAAAGTTTTCCGAGTTATAGCTTCTAAAGGTATCCATGAAGTTATGACCGATGGGCAAGTCCCATAAGGGTTCAGGGAGAAATCCCGGGGCCTCCCGTGCTTGGAAAGGAAAATGATTTGTTAATTCTTAAAAAAACAATCCTTTTCCGGATTGTTTTTTTATTATATAAATTAAATCCGGTTAAACGTATCAGTAAAATGCCGGAGCAAGCATAACACCAGCGTTAAACTAAATGCTATACTTGCGAACCCGGGCGGCTGCGGCTTACAGGATATCGGAGAAGTAACCCGTATATTACGGTTCAAAGTACTCTATAGTAAAGGGTGAGGGCCACAAATGAAGGATGGGTTAGGAAGAAACATAAATTACCTACGAATATCTGTTACAGACAGGTGTAATTTAAGATGCCGCTACTGCATGCCTGAGGAGGGTATAGTAAAAAGGGCCCATAGTAATATACTGACACTGGAGGAAATATTTGAAGTAGTAAATGTATGTGCAGGCTTGGGTACGGATAAGATAAGGATTACCGGGGGAGAACCTCTTGTAAGAAAGGGGCTTGCAAGTCTTATTGAGAGGATTGCAACCCTTAAAGGTATAAAGGATTTGGCCATAACCACCAATGGAAGCCTCCTGAAGGGATATGCCCGTGAATTAAAAGAGGCGGGACTTTACAGAATAAACATAAGCTTGGATACCATGAATGAGAAGAAATATGAATATGTGACCAGGGGGGGAAGGCTCAAGGATGTCCTTGAAGGGATCCATGAGGCATTAAAGGTCGGCCTGGTGCCAATAAAAATAAACACCGTATTGGCAAAGGATTTTAATGAGGATGAAATAGGGAGTTTCATCAGGCTTACGGAAAGTTTAGGAATAGATGTCCGATTCATAGAGCTGATGCCTATAGGGCATGCGTCCGGCTTTGCATCAGAGCATTACTTGCCCAATTCAGCAGTACTGGAAAGATTTAAAGAGCTTGAACCAATGGAGACAGCCGACAAAAGCAGTCCGGCCATGTACTACAAGCTGCCCGGTGCAAAAGGAAGGGTGGGGTTGATTAATCCAATCAGCCGTAACTTCTGCAGCAGCTGCAACAGACTGAGGCTTACGGCAGACGGGAAGCTTAAACCTTGCCTCCATTCCGACTTGGAAATAGACGTAAAAGGAATTTTGAGAGGTTTAAAGGCCGGTGACAAGCAGATGGCACTGGAGAAGGCGGTCGCAGAAGCAATACAGGCAAAGCCTGAGCATCACACACTGAATGATTTGTATAATAAACCCATTGAGCGTGATATGTACACAATCGGCGGATAAATTAGCTCCATTCCGCTGATGCAGCAAAGTAACTCACATAAAGAATTTCTAAGTACATTACTAAGGGGGATATGTATGAAAGGCAAGGTATTGGCTGTAAACATAAGCGAAAAGAAAGGTGTTTTCAAAAAACCCATAGAACAGGGAGAATTTAAGGTTAACCATGGCCTTGCGGGAGATGCCCATGGGGGAAACTGGCACAGGCAGGTGAGTCTGTTAGGTATCGAAAGCATAAATAAAATGAAGGCTATGGGGATTGAGGGGCTTTGCCCGGGCAAGTTTGCAGAAAACCTCACCACGGA
>JAAYQK010000334.1 GCA_012519325.1 Gracilibacteraceae bacterium
AAGAGCTATTCAGAGCATTCGGAAGGTATATAGAAGGCCTGGGCGGCCGTTATATCACTGGTGAAGATATGAATACTACAACTAAAGATATGGGGTTCATAAACGATGAAACGGATTACGTTGTAGGGTTGGAAGGGAAAAGCGGAAACCCGTCGCCTGTTACCGCATTCGGGGTATTCAAAGGTATACTGGCATCAGTTGAGGAAGCCTTTGGAACTATGGATTTAGCAGGCAAAATTGTTGCAGTTCAAGGAGTTGGAGCAGTTGGCTATAATGTGTGCAAGCATTTGTGTGAAGCAGGAGCTGAACTGATTGTAACAGATATCAGGAAGGCAAATATAGATAGAGCTGTCCAGGATTTTGGAGCTGCAAGTGTTGCGCCTGAAGAAATATATGGAGTAAAGTGCGATATTTTTGCACCATGTGCAATGGGTGCAGTAATTAATGATTTTACCATCCAACAGTTGAAATGTAAGGTTGTAGCAGGTTCCGCCAATAATCAGCTTGCAGAAAACAAGCACGGAGATATGCTGGAGAAAAAAGGTATAATATATGCTCCTGACTTTGTCATTAACGGAGCCGGTGTTATGAATGTATATGAGGAAATGAAGGGTTATAACGTTGAAAGAGCGATGTCCAGAGCTGCCGGGGTATATGACAATGTTAAGAAAGTTTTTGAAATAGCAAAACGAGATGGCATACCGACTTATAAAGCAGCAGACAGGATGGCTGAAGAAAGAATTGAAAGAATTTTTAAGATAACCAAAATTTTAAATAAATAATTGCTTTTCAGTCATCGGAACTTCAGATATACATGGGGGGTTAAGCTATGCAAAGAAATTTCCTGTTGTTAATAATAAACCCGGGTTCTACTTCTACTAAAATTGCTTTGTATGATAATGAAAAGCCAGTTCTCAATGAAGTAATCAGACATTCATCCTTAGAAATTTCCTCTTTCAAAAGTATCATAGATCAGTTTTCTTATAGAAAAGAATTAATATTGAAGATTCTAAATGACAATGGATTTAGCATAAAACAGCTGTCGGCAGTAATTGGAAGGGGAGGCTTATTAAAACCGCTTCGCGGCGGCACATATAAAGTTAACGAAGTAATGCTTGAAGAATTGATTAAATCCGAAAGAGGCCAGCATGCCAGCAATTTGGGGGGCATTTTGGCATATTCTATTGCAAGGCAATCAGATATTCCAGCCTTTGTTGTTGACCCCCCAGTGGTGGATGAGGTTGAGGAAATTGCCAAAGTTACTGGTCTGCAGGGAATCGAAAAACAAATTTTTTTCCATGCTTTGAATCAAAAGGCTATAGCGCGTAAGGCAGCAAAGGAAATAGGCAAATCATATGAAGAAGCTAATCTTATTGTTGCACATATTGGAGGAGGCATTTCGGTCGGTGTCCATAAAAATGGAAGAGTTATAGACGTTAATAATGCTTTGGATGGAGATGGGCCTTTTTCACCGGAAAGAACCGGATCCTTGCCTGTAGGGAGCTTGATTGATCTTTGCTTTTCCGGCACCTATTCTTTTCAAGAGCTTAGGAAAAGGATAGTTGGAAGGGGAGGCCTTGTTTCCTATTTGGATACAAACGATGCCCGCAAGGTTTCCGAAATGATAGCACAGGGCAATAAAAAAGCAGAGCTGATATATAAAGCAATGGCTTATCAAGTGTCAAAAGAAATTGGTGCCGCATCAGTAGTGCTGAGGGGAGAGGTTGATGCTATAGCAATAACCGGAGGAATTGCTTATGACAGTCAATTCACAGACTGGATTAAAGCATCTGTAGAATTTTTGGGACAGGTTCTGATATATCCTGGTGAGGATGAAATGCTTGCGTTGGCAGAAGGGGGCTTAAGAGTCTTAAAAGGAGAAGAAGAGGCTTTAGATTATGGAAAGGCATTTATTAGGAGGGATACTTAATGGCAAAAGCTAAGGGCAGGGTTACCTTTGATGAAGGAAGATGCAAAGGGTGTGAGCTATGCACTCGAGTTTGTCCGGTTAAGATAGTGGTAATGGACACTAAGAGAATTAACAGTAAAGGATATCATCCGGCTGCAGTAATGGAAATTGACAAGTGTATCGGATGTGCAAATTGCGCTGTTATGTGTCCGGATACCGCTATTAGAGTTGAACAGGAATTTATTTAAGAAAGGAGGTAATTGATATGGCTAGAGATTTAATGAAAGGAAATGAAGCAATAGGTGCCGCAGCTATAAAGGCAGGATGCAGATATTTCTTTGGTTATCCTATTACTCCGCAGAGTGAGCTGCCTGAATACATGTCAAGAGAGCTGCCAAAGGTGGGAGGCGTGTTTCTGCAAGCAGAAAGCGAAGTAGCAGCAATTAATATGGTCTATGGAGCTGCGGGAGCCGGAGCGCGTGTAATGACTTCTTCTTCAAGTCCCGGAATCAGTTTGAAAATGGAGGGAATTTCGTATATTGCAGGTGCAGAGCTGCCGTGCTTAATCGTGAACATCGTCAGGGGAGGACCTGGATTAGGAGGAATTCAACCTGCTCAATCGGACTATTTTCAAGCCACAAAGGGAGGAGGACATGGAGACTATCGATTAATAGTATTAGCACCTAATTCCATTCAGGAAATGTGTGATTTGGTAATGGATGGATTTGATATAGCAGATCAATATCGCAATCCTGTTATGATTTTAGGGGATGGCATCCTTGGACAGATGATGGAGGCAGTGGAACTTAAGAAGCCGAAAAAGCGCGAATTACCTCCGAAGGATTGGGCAACTACAGGTATCAAGGACAAATACGGCAAAAAAAGATTGATTAGTTCCCTATTCATTCAACCGGAAGATCTTGAAAAACACAATTTAAAATTACAAATGAAGTATGAAAAAATAAAGAAGAATGAAACCAAATTTGAAAGCGTATATGCAGATGATGCAGATATAGTTTTAACAGCTTATGGAACAACTTCAAGGATAGTAAGCAATGCCATAAAAGCATTAAAAAAGGAAGGAATAAAGGCCGGAATGATAAGACCTATTACACTTTGGCCATTCCCATATGAAGCCTATGAAAAAGCCGCAGATTCAGCCAAAGCATTTTTAACGGTTGAAATGAGTCTGGGGCAGATGATTGAGGATGTTAAGCTGGGCGTAAATGGAAAGAAACCTGTTCATTTTTATGGAAGGACAGGGGGTATGCTTCCTGACCAAACAGAAATAGTAGAAAAGGTTAAAAAAATTTTGGGGGGTGAAATATAATGAAAACAGTATTCGATAGAACAAAAGCACTCACCCCTGCAGCAATGCACTATTGCCCCGGATGTACCCATGGTATTGTCCATAGATTAGTTGGGGAGGTATTAGAAGAATTAGACATATTAGATAAGTCTACTATGGTTGCACCTGTCGGATGCTCAACCTTTATTTATGATTATATTGATTGTGACGCTCAGCAAGCTGCACATGGAAGAGCCCCTGCAGTAGCTACCGGTATAAAGAGAGTTCATCCTGATAGTGTAGTGTTTACATATCAGGGAGATGGAGATTTGGCTTCAATTGGTACTGCTGAGATTGTTCATGCAGCAATGAGAGGAGAAAAAATAACTGTCATATTCGTTAATAATGCCATCTATGGAATGACCGGCGGTCAAATGGCCCCTACCACACTGGAAGGACAAAAAGCATCAACTGCACCCCTTGGCAGAGATAAGTTTCAACATGGACTGCCGATAAGAATGTCAGAAATGTTAGCCACACTGGATAGTGCGACTTTTATTGAAAGAGTATCCGTTCACGACCCGGCTCATATTCGAAAAGCGAAGTCTGCTATTAAAAAGGCTTTTAAGAATCAAATAACAGGAGTTGGATTCTCAATGGTTGAAGTGTTATCCACCTGCCCCACAAACTGGAAAATGACACCGATAGAGTCGCTTGGGTGGTTGAAGGATAATATGATTCCGTACTATCCTTTGGGTAATATTCGGAGCCCCAAGGAGGTGGAATAGATGGCTGAACAACAGATTATAATCGCTGGTTTTGGCGGACAGGGAGTTTTGTCTATGGGGCAGATTCTTTCATACGCCGGATTGCTTGAAGGCAAAAATGTATCATGGCTGCCGTCTTATGGACCGGAAATGCGAGGGGGAACAGCAAATTGCAATGTAATTATTTCTGAAGAGCTTGTGGGTTCACCAATAGTAAAAGAAGCTGATGCTGCAATTATTATGAATTTACCTTCATTGGAAAAGTTTGAAAAATTCGTGGTAAGCGGCGGTAATCTTCTCATAAACAGCTCATTAATCAGTGAAAAAACATCCAGGAGAGACGTGAAAGCCTATAAAATTCCGGCTAATGATATTGCCAACGAAATTGGAAACGCGAAGGTTGCCAATATGGTCATATTAGGAGCTTATGTTGAACTGACCAAGATTGTTAGCCCAAAATCAATTATTCAATCGTTAGAAAAGGTACTTGGTTCATCCAAGCGGAATCTGATACAGATTAATGAGGAAGCATTAAAACGCGGGGCTGAGTCTGTTAAGTGTCTTGTATAAGTTTGCATTAAACTGCAATTATCAAAAAAATTAAGGAGGTTATAGTAATGGAAAAAGAGACTAAAACAGGTAACCGAGAGCAATTTGGTAGCAAGTTAGGTTTCATTTTGGCAGCAGCCGGATCAGCAGTCGGTCTCGGGAATATCTGGAAGTTTCCTTATCTTGCAGGGTCCAATGGTGGAGGAGCATTTGTATTGGTTTACTTGCTCTGTGTTGTAGTTATTGGATTTAGTTTAATGCTGATGGAAATGGCTTTGGGTAGAAATACTCAATTATCAACAATGGGCGCCTATAGAAAGCTGGACAAAAGGTTTACTTTCATTGGTGTAATTGGGGTAGTAGCTGCTTTCTTAATAGTTGGGTATTATCCCGTAGTTGGAGGATGGTCAGTTGCATATTTCTTTAAAACACTAATCGGAGAATTGTCAACCTCAAATCCTGAAACTCTTGGAGGAATCTTCGGCGCTCTTGTATCAGGAACCTGGGCTCCGATATTTTGGACGGTAGTTTATATGGCATTAAATGTTATTATCGTTATAGGAGGAATCCAGAAAGGAATTGAAAAAGCTTCCAAGGTTATGATGCCTGCGCTATTTATAGTGTTATTGATTTTGGCTGTACGCTCAGTAACTCTGCCGGGTGCCGGAGAGGGTTTGAAATTCTTATTTGCACCTGACTGGTCAAAGTTAAGCGGGCAAGTTATGTTAGCTGCCATGGGACAAGCCTTTTTCTCTTTAAGCCTCGGTATGGGCTGCATAATAACTTATGCCAGTTATTTAGGCAAGAAAGAGAATCTTGTTTCGAATTCCTTAAATATACCTGCGATTGATACGCTTGTTGCAATTCTGTCGGGAGTAGTAATTATTCCTGCCGCTGTGTCATTTGGTTTTGAAGTAACTCAAGGTCCCGGACTTGTATTTGTTACTGTTCCGGCAATTTTCGCCACAATGGGACCGGTAATAGGCAGGATATTTGGTTTGATGTTTTTCCTTTTAGTAGCGTTAGCAGCTTTAACCTCTTCTATTTCACTGTTGGAAGTTGTTGTTGCCTTCTTTATCGATGAAATAGGGTTTAACAGAAAAAAGGCTGTAGCTACTTCCAGTACAATCGGAATAATTATGTGCATTGCAGCATCGCTTTCTATGGGAGCATGGTCTAATATTACTCTTTTCGGAATGAATATTTTTGATTTCTTTGACTATGTGGCATCTTATATATGTTTACCCTTAGGCGGGATGTTTGTCTCAATCTTTGTAGGCTGGTTCTGGGGTAAAAAGAATGCTTATGATGAAGTAACAAATGAAGGAACCATAAAGTTTGCACTATTTGATGTGTGGTTTTTCCTATGCAAATGGGTCATTCCTATCGGCATATTGTTTGTTTTCCTTTCCGGAGTTGGAATCATATAGGCATATAAGAATTAGATTAAGGGTCAAGAGCCATTTATTGGCACTTGACCCTTAATTCTATT
>JAAYQK010000335.1 GCA_012519325.1 Gracilibacteraceae bacterium
AACAAAACCGGACAGATAATGTCAAGAATTGTAAACGACCTGTTTGATATAAGCGAATTTGCACATCACGGACCTGAGGAAATTTTTATATCAATTATAAAAATACTCGGAGCTTTCCTAATATTGCTCGGGATAGATGTGAAGCTTACCCTGATTACTTTTGCCTTTGTACCTTTGCTTATGGGATTTGCTTATTTTTACAACAATAAGATGCGCTCAGTTTTCAGGAGAAACAGGCAGAAGGTGGCGGAGATAAATGCACAGATCGAAGACAGTATAGCCGGAATAAGAGTTGTGCAGTCCTTTTCCAATGAAAGAGAGGAACAGGAGAAGTTTAACAGGGGGAACAGGGGCTTTCTTGATACAAAACAGGAAAGTTACTATTATATGGGCCGCTTCTTCAGCGGAGTAGAATTCTTTGACGGCATAATTTACATTTTTGCCGTAATTGCCGGTGCATATTTCATAAAGCTCGGAACAGTAGCAACCTCGGATCTCGTGGCATATCTGCTGTATATAAATACATTCCTTGTACCCATAAGATCTCTCATCCATTTTACTGAGCAGTTCCAAAAGGGTATGACGGGATTTGAAAGGTTCCTGGAAATATTGGATACTGAGCCGGACATAAAGGATGCAGAGGACATCATTTCTCTTGAGAAAGTTGAAGGAAGGGTTGAATTTATAAATGTCTCCTTCAAGTATGGGGAAGGAGGCCAGGTATTAAAGAATATAAACCTGAATCTGGAGCCCGGAGAAACAGTTGCTCTTGTGGGGCCCTCAGGAGCAGGGAAATCAACACTCTGCAGCCTAATACCAAGGTTTTATGAAGCTACTGAAGGTACAATAAAAATTGACGGAATAGATATTAAGAACATCAAACTGAAGTCCCTGAGAAGCAATATCGGAATTGTCCAGCAGGATGTTTATCTTTTTGCGGGAACCGTAATGGAAAATATAAAATACGGCAAATCCGGGGCTCCGGATGAAGAAGCCATAGCTGCGGCAAAGAAGGCCAATGCCCACGACTTTATTATGGACCTGGAAATGGGATATGATACCTATGTGGGAGAAAGGGGAGTCAAGCTTTCCGGAGGGCAGAAGCAGCGAATAAGCATTGCCCGGACTTTCCTGAAAAATCCCCCCATACTGATTCTGGATGAAGCAACCTCGTCCCTGGATAATCAAAGTGAGAGAATAGTGCAGCAGTCTTTGGAGGAACTGTCCGCAAGCAGAACTACTTTTGTGATAGCCCATAGGCTGTCTACAATCAAGAGGGCAAAAACAATTCTGGTGCTTACCGATAATGGGATAGAAGAAAAGGGAAACCATGAGGAGCTTATAAGCAGCAACGGAATATATGCATCACTGTATAATGCACAGTTTGAAGATTTCACTGAAATAGACGTATAAAATGCCGGCAGGAATTGCTGTGTAAATAAATTTGAGGTAAATGCAAGCTGTAATTGCATTTACCTCCTAATATGCCATCTTTCACGTACTGTCTGTAATATAAAGGGGAAATTTTTCAATACCTTATAATCTTCTAATCCGGTAATGATTTAAAGTCCCAGGGTTTTAAGCCATTCCAGTGCTTCTTCCTTAGTTCTGAAATGCTCTGTTATTAGTTTGCCGGCGTTTGAATCCTTCTGATGCCGTTTTGCCTGTACTTTTATGGCTGCCATACCTCCGGAAACAAATGCCATAGCAACACAACCGGACTCTTCACACAGCTTGTGCATCCTGGCAAATTCCTGCTGGCATTCCGCATCAAGAATTGGGTCCATCTTCTCAATCATTGGTATGTAAGCCCACTTGCCCCCAAAGCTTTTTCCTTTTTTAATTACATAGTCTGTTACTTTCCTGACATCTTCTGCTGTTGCTTTTCCTATACCCTCAGTATTTACGATATTCCTTCCCGGAATATCATAGGTGTTAAGAACCCATTTTTGTGACTTTTCATTACTCATATAACTGCACCTCCATAATATATAATTATTTATTTATTGATTAACAACACTATTTATACTCTCGACCATATTTCCAAATTTGGATGATATATTTGACATATTTTGTTTTATTACTTCAGTTTTATTGGCACCATCGCTTGATGCCTGTGAAATATTATCAATAGACTCCAATACATTGCCTACCGTTGTAAGGAGCTCGTTGGCGGTGTTATTAAAACCGGTCACCATCTCATTCATGAAGGAAGCATCCTCATTGTACTTATGAGCAATATCAAGCATTGCCATATAGTCGTTGTTAACATCTGTAGACATGAATTTTAGCAAGCTGTTGGAGTTGTCTGAAAGATTTTTTACTGAATGGCCTACCTGTGCACTGATATCCTGGATTTGTGATGCTACCTGTTTTGACTGTTCGGCGAGTTTTCTCACCTCATCGGCAACAACTGAAAAGCCCCTTCCGGCATCACCGGCTCTTGCAGCCTCAATGTTAGCATTTAGTGCCAAAAGGTTTGTTTGGGAAGTGATTTGAATAATCGAATCTGATAAGACAGCTATCTTTTCTACTACTTTGGCTTCCTCGATAGCCTTTTTAAGCTTCTGCTTCGATTCCTGGAAAATCTGATTTGCCTTCTGCTGTGAGTCTGAGACCCTGACTTTGATTTCCTGTGCTCTCTTGCTTATTTCTTCTACGGTAGATGCACCTTGAGCGCTTTTTTCAGTAACGTTCTGGACAGACTGAACAATGTCCAGGGTTGCAGCTGCAAAATTTCTAAGGGTTCCATTCCAAGTAAGACTAAGCCACATATGGCATATGTTGAAAGAATATGACTATTGCAAGCAAATATTTGGCATAAACATATATTAAGTAATGAATATGTTTCCCACGAAATATATGGGTTAATAAGTCAAGTCCAAATTAGTGTGTAAATTTCCTCGGTTGTCCAGCCGGTACGATAAAGGACATTGATACTATCAAACCGGACCAGACCAAAGCTTTTATGCCGCGAAAGCTGTTGATGATGAGTACATG
>JAAYQK010000336.1 GCA_012519325.1 Gracilibacteraceae bacterium
ATCCAGGATAGTAAACCGGAAAGACATAATATATTGGACAACAGGTATGAAGAGAGGCAGGAGAATGGGCCTGTGAAAAGCAGAGAGGAACAGAAGGTTGTCAATGTTCAACCCGTACAGTACCAAAGCTTTGACAGCGACCAGTGGAGTATTGAAAAAGAAAGCATAGAACTTATTATGGATGTACCGCTGGAAATCACAGTTGAACTGGGGAGAACAAAAAAACTGATAAGAGATATTCTTGAGTTCGGCCCGGGCACAATTCTAGAGTTGGACAAGCTTGCAGGAGAGCCGGTTGATATATTGGTAAACGGTAAGTACATTGCTAAGGGTGAAGTAGTCGTAATTGATGAAAGCTTCGGAGTCCGGATTACTGATATTGTTAGTGCATCGAAGCGCCTTAGTAAAATTCAATAAACGATTATTTTAACACATGCAAGGAGGAAGTATTCAAATGGCTAACGGTATACTGATTGTTGACGACGCGGCCTTTATGAGAATGATGATAAAGGATGTGCTGTCAAAGAACGGTTTTGAAATCTGCGGAGAGGCTGAGAACGGAGCAAAGGCCATAGAAAAATATAAGGAAACTAATCCGGAACTGGTAATAATGGATATAACAATGCCTGAAGTCGATGGAATACAAGCAGTTAAAGAAATCAAAAAAATTAATAGTGCGGCAAAGATTATAATGTGTTCAGCCATGGGACAGCAGGCTATGGTTATAGAAGCCATACAGGCAGGGGCGAAGGATTTCATAGTTAAGCCCTTCCAGGCAGAGAGGATAATTGAGGCAGTAAAGAAGGTATTAGGATAAGAAGGAGTAGGTTTGTATGTCCAATGGCACTACAATTTACGGAATTCTATATTTTTTATTCATGACAGCTGTTATTCTTGTTGCTGCTTATTATTTTATCAGGTACTTGTCAAAGAAAACATTTAATAATGCTGCAAATAAGAATCTCAGGATAATAGAGACGGTATCTATAGGTATTGATAAAAGTCTCTTGCTGGTTAAGGTTGGAGATCAATATTTTCTATTGGGGAGTACACAGAAGAGCATCACTCTGTTTTCGGAGATGGATCCTGAAAAACTGATTATAGGAAATGCGGCAGAAGTTTATAATGATATGGATGATGAAAGCTTTGAATCGTACATGAATATGAGCTCAATCAAAGAAAATCTTAAAAAGTTGAAATCAATTGTTAGAGGTAACAAGACAGATGTATAAGAAGAACAGCATATTAAAAATTGCACTGATTCTGGTTCTGATACTTGCAGCGGGTATCCTTGAGGTTTGGTGCGAACCACTGCCGATACCCAAAATAGGACTTGATATAGAAGCTGCTGAAAACCCTCAGGATATTGCATTAAGCATGCAGATACTTTTTATACTTACGATTATTTCTCTTGCACCATCAATATTAATAATGATTACTTCCTTTACCAGGATAATAATTGTACTGTCATTTACAAGAAATGCCCTGGGTACACAGCATATGCCGCCGAATCAAGTGCTTATTGGACTGGCTCTGTTTCTAACCTTCTTTATAATGTCACCGGTTATAGCCGAAATTAATGAAAATGCATTCGTACCATATACAAATGGCGAGATTACACAGGAAGCAGCAATTGAAAAAGCTTCGGTACCATTACGTACATTTATGTTCAAACATACAAGAGAAAAGGATCTTGCATTGTTTCTGAATCTGAGTCAGGTAAAACAGCCCTTGTCCAGGGAAGATATACCAACCTCTGCACTTATACCTGCATTTATTATAAGCGAACTAAAAACAGCCTTTCAGATTGGCTTTTTCTTATACATACCGTTTTTGATGATTGATATGATTGTATCAAGTACATTAATGTCAATGGGCATGATGATGCTGCCGCCGATTATGATATCAATGCCTTTTAAGATATTACTTTTTGTAATGGTTGACGGCTGGAATCTGATTGTCAAATCTCTCATTATGGGATTTAATTAGTTGAGGTGTAGTCTATGGATCAAAGAATAGTAATTGATATCGCACAGGATGCAATAATGACGGTTCTGCTGGTTGCAGCACAAATACTGGGATTGGGACTTCTCGTCGGCCTGATAGTAAGCATAGTACAGGCTACTACACAGATTCAAGAGCCTACCTTGTCGTTTATACCGAAGATAATTGCTGTCTCCTTGACTTTGCTGGTATTCGGCCCATGGATGATGAACATTATGTATGAGTTCACTGTAAGGCTGTTTGAGAATATCCCAATTTATATAAGATGATTATGGAT
>JAAYQK010000337.1 GCA_012519325.1 Gracilibacteraceae bacterium
GTGTCTGTTGCTCCCGTAGGGCAAACATAAAGACACAAGCAGTCCTTGGTACACAAGCGTATATTTCTTACTGCATATTTCTTAGGCATTCTTATTACCTCCCCTCAACCTTTTCAAATTTCCAATTCGGCACTTTGCAGACGGGGCAAACTTCCGGCAGCTTATCTCCTATGTAAACAAAGCCACATATGGTACAAACATAAACGCCTGTATTTTCAAGCATAGCTTCTCCCTCTTTCTGATATCGGGTCAGAAGCGACTTTAAAATACGGGTAACCTTCTCACTCCAGGTCAGGGCACGAAGCGCACCCCGATCCTTCGCATCAGCTGCTACAGCATTTGCATTCGGGAAACCTTTCTCAAGATCTTTTTCTATAAGGTCAAGCAGCCGACTGAAATTCGGATCCTCAGAAGGTGCTGAAACCGATTTAAAATAACCGGCCAGTTCTTTAAACAGATCTGCTTCTTCCTGTTTATACTGTTTTTCACAGCCGCGTGCAAGATTTGTGCAAAGTGCGCTGATCTCCAAGGGAGATAACTCCTTCATATCAGAAGGTGTATCAATTACCGGTTTCGCTTTTTCCTCGCGAGTTGAAGTAGATTCACCCTGTTTCTCAAATTCTGATTTTTCCGCACCACAGATTGGGCAGACCCAATCATCCGGCAGCTCTTCCCACCTTGTACCCGGTGCAATGCCTGCCTCTGGCATTCCGATTGCTTCGTCATAGACAAAGCCACAAACGGAACATACATACTTTGCCATTACATAACCTCCTTCAGTTGATTCTATTTATATTTAGAAAGGCATTTTGGACACAGGCCTTTAAAATATACGTCTTTATCTTTAATTTTAAAATTGTCTAAATCTTCAGAGGTCAATGAATCAATATCCATACTAAAGTTATATATTGTTCCGCAAGATTCACACTTAAAATGGCCATGGTTTTCAGTTATAATATCGTACCTGGTTTCATTATCTTCTATTGTAACTACCCTTACCAAACCTACTTCTACTAAAATTCGCAAAGTGTTATATACCGTTGTTTTTGATAGTGTAGGTATATCCTTATGGAGGTCGGTAAAGATGTGATCCACAGTTGGATGACATTGATTTTGAGTGAGATATTCTAAAACCTTCAATCTTTGATATGAAAGATTAATATTTCTCATGTTTAATTCTTTTTTTAATTCGTCAAATGATGGCCTCATTAAATTCACCAACCATGCTATTAATAAATATTCAAAATTTATATTTGTTACTAAGTTGTAATCATTACACATTAATTATACCCTTTTAAGATAAAAAATACAATAGTGTTAACAATATTACTTAGGCAAGAGCTGCTTTTAAAAGGCAAAAAATAAAGCTTCCAGCAATCGGTGATTGTTGCCGAAAGCCTGGAAACTCTCCTTATGTCCCATCATAGCCCGCCGACTTATGCCCTGCAATACTTCGACAGCTTTATGCGCTATTGCCTTAATCCTTCTTATATCGGGCCA
>JAAYQK010000338.1 GCA_012519325.1 Gracilibacteraceae bacterium
GCTGTCTTTTCCTGCCTTTACCCTATAATAATAGGTAGTACCCGGTTCTACCGAAGTGTCATCATAAGAAGTTGCATCCTTCTCAAGAACTGCCAGTTGGGTATAATCCCCGTCCGATTCCTTTCTTTCTACCACATATTTGCTTTCTGCGGATGCTGTGTCCTCCCACTGTATGGAGACCAAATCCTCCTCCGCCTTTACCAAAGTAAGATCTGTCGGTGCAGTAAAGGTGAGAAGCTCCAGTTCCGGCTCAGGCTCTGAATCAGGCAGTGAATCCGGGATTGGAAGCTTTGGCTGCGTAATGGTTTTACCGGGCAGCGTAGGAATTGCAGGCAAACGTGAATTGTCCCCATTTACAGGTAGCCATAATGGTATCAATATGGCTACACATAACAGAATACTGGCTCCTTTCCTCACTTTATTCACCTCTCGTCAATATCATTATTAATTAAACCGGCCTGCAAGGCCATGAAGAGCCCCATCCTCCTGTTGGAGATGGGGCTCCTATAGCCCTCTTCTTTCTAACGCATTTGCTGATTCAATTGGTTTTGTAATTCATTCATAATATCATTTCCAATTTCGCGCTTTTCGCTCTGATTATCTGCAGGGTTTATTACTGACTCTATCCTTTCCCGGGTTCTAAGCCTGTAAGTCTCTCTCAAGGGCCCGATGAAATCTGACATGGAATAACGATCGTTGCTTGCATAATGGTATACAAAGGGATTATACACATATTCTGCAGTCATACCTTCATATTCTATCTCAATTTTATATGCCACCACATCAGGATTGTTGAATTCGAACTTTGCCGCAGATGTCGGATAGGACTGCATGATAAAGCCCACAGGACTATTGCTGTCTTTTACTTTTCTGAAGCCAAATTCCTGCCGTGCCTGGGTTGTTGCCGTATATGAAGGCCGTCGTGCCTGGGCTACTCCGGATGGATTATAAATAATATCCTCCGGCTGCGGTAAATCCCGTATGGTTATATGCCCTCTGATCATTTCCAGCATGGCTTCCAAAGCAGATTCAACAGGTAATTCGGTAATTTTTACATTGCCGGTAAAACAGTTCAGGTTTTTGCTGCTTGTTCCGGGCCTTACGTAATCATCTCCCTGCCTGGTCAGGTAGCCCATTTCGCCTCTATTGGTAATCATGCCGATTATTTTTTCAGGCTTTATTATTTTGTTGCCCGCAATATCCCTGGATGTCAGATCAGCAATCCTCTCCTGAGCATTAGCTATGTTTCCGGGCAAAGGAAGGTTTATACCTGTTCCGCTGCCCTGACTCTCTGAGGAACCTGTGGATGAGGTTGCTGCCGAATCGGCATAATAGTTGAATGTACTAATAACCAATGCATCAAGATTGCGCAGCTTTGGACCTGCTTTGTATCTTGAACCTTCAAAGTCGATATATACTGTTACCCAATCCGTCGACTGATCAATAGGATAGTCAAGCTTGAACAATCCGCCTTGGACATTTGTAGTCCTGGTATCAAAAACTAAATTGTTGTTTACGTATTTATTTATGCTGATATTGATTGGCCCCGTATAATCTCCGGACACCCATCCCGAAATAACATCGTTAAAGGTATCCACGTCAAAGTCTATTGAGCTGAAAGGCACTGTTGGCTTTATCTCCGGGCTCTTCCCGACAACCTTGAATTCTCTGCCGTCTTCTGCTGTGAATACTGGGCTCATGTAATTCTCGACATTTATGATAATTCTATCGCTGGGGATAATATTTTCATTTTGGGTAAATACAATTGAAAATCTTCCTTCATTGTCAGTTTCCAGTACTCTATAAAATTTGATTCTCCCGGCATTGTCACATACCTCCAGCTTAAAGGAGCTGTCTTTATAGGGATGGAAAGCACCCGTATCCGCATCATCCCCCAAGTACCCTGTTACGGTCTTTCCTGCAAGGGAAAATGCTATCTTCCCTTCCACCTTATTGGTATGTGCATCAGCATTTACCTTAACAAAGGGCAAAACCTGCCTTACCACATCCCCTCCACTGCCGGAGACCTCCTCGCCGATTTTCCATTCTCCTTTGAAAAGGGGGAATTCTATATAAAAGATGGAATACCTCGTCCCGAGTAAATAGCCCACCAGCTCACCAAAGGCCCGTAAATCAATAGAGCCCTCTCCGCTGAAGCTTTCCTCCGTACTGGAACCTCCGCCCCCTTCAAAATTGAACAGTGCTGTTGATTTGAAACCTACCCATACTTGAAGCACTCCCAGCTCACGCCCCCAAACAATTACTCCCACTTGTGGAACGCATGCCAAAGTTGTATTAATCTCGCCGTCAACAGTAAAGCTCATGTCAAAGGATGCAGGTTTGAAGGTGGAAAAGGGCCCTACATAGTATGGAAGGGTGCCGTAGCCTACGGAACGATATGTGAATCCTGCCTCGGCATCTCCCGTTGCTATTGTTCTTACCTCTACATGAATTTTTCCGTCTACACCCAATACCAGAAATATCCCAACGAAGGCCTTGTTGCCTTTTTCCTTGCCTGCAACCTTTCCTAAATTGATATCATATCCATACACGCATTTTTCCAGAGAATAGTTAATGGACATATCTCCGATGAGGGTTACATCTGCCGTAGCTTTTCCGACAAAAGAGAATGTTGCGTCCAGTTGAGTGGTGAGCAGGTTAAGATCGAATTCTGTATTAAGACGGGGGTTCTCAACAGTTATTGTACTGCCTTCCTTTACTCTTACCGCTAAGGTCATGGCACTTTCATTTTCTACGCCTCTGAGGTCGGAATACTGTTCCTTTTCCCACCAATCCCCCTCAAATTTACGCTTCTCCGCTTCTTTTTTCTCTCTTTCCTTTTCTTCTAACTCTTCCTGCGGAGGATATTGAAATATTAATACATTGTTTTTCAATTTAAGAACGTGTTTATTTCCTTCTATAAAACATTTTATATAATCGTTTTCGTATATAGGTACCCCTTTGTCGGCTCTTGCAAGATAGTTCCTGGGCATTCCGCTTTCCGGGCTTAACTCGAAATCAGGATCTATATAGGCTATATTGCCTGTTGTAAGATATATGGTCTGCTTAGGAATATTGTAGGATTTGAATACTTCCAAAAGGTCAGGGATCTCAACCGCATAAAGGTCATTGCCTTGCTGGTCCTCTCCCTCATACCCCAATATTCTGAATGCATTGCCTTCATCCTCATCAATGTATATTTCACCATTTTCGGGATAGAAAGATGCGGCAGCACTTTTGGGTACAGTTAAAAGCTTTGAGCCCGCCGGACGCCTTATGCCGTTTATCTTGTCAAAAGGCTCTTCATTTTGATCTGTTTCCGGAGTCTCTTCATCAACCTCAAAGGTTGCCAGCCTGTCTAAAGGCATGGTATCAAGGCTGTATTGCATCCCCTGAGGAAGCCTTTTGACATTTTCCTTAATTTCATAATTGACTCCCATTGCCCTGGCCGGCTCTTCATACGGTTTGGGGGGTTTCCTGGGTATAGTTGTTTCCGGCAGTTTGGGAGTTGTTGGTGCTAAAGGTGATGTAGCAGGTCCGGTTATTTCTGATTTAGGATCCGGCGTTTTTATTTCTCCGGGCACCTTCCCCGGCGATAATTTCGGGGGAGTCGGAGCACCCCCATAAACTGCAGAAATTGGATTAACCGCAAAAGAAAACATCATAATAAAAGCTAAAAACAATGCAGTCCTTTTCTTACTTTTGTACATGGCCTCACTTCCTTTACATAAAATAGAATAAAATCCCCATTCAGCTAATGATACCATAATTTTCAAGTACAATAATATTTTATTAC
>JAAYQK010000339.1 GCA_012519325.1 Gracilibacteraceae bacterium
AACTGATGGATAGAAAAAAGGAATTAAAGCTGCAGTATAAACAAAGGAAACCGGACATGGGAGTATTCATTATCCGTTCTAAAGGGAAAAATAAATGCTATATTGAAGCTACCAAGGATTTGAGAGGCAGAATGAACGGAACCAAAGTAAGGTTGGATGCGGGCATCCATCCCAATAAAGAGCTGCAAAAGGAGAACATGGAGTTCTACAGAAAAAATATTTAGCAAAAGACCCTTTCATTTGTTGCAGAAGCAGCAATGATAGGGCCTTTTTACATACTCTATCTTGCTTTCAGCGATTTTTCTATTTCATACTCCTTAGGGAACCTGCCGGCACTCTTTTTTGAGAAAATCAGCTCATCGTTCAATTTGACTTCAAAAACTCCCCCGGAGGATGGAATTAATGTAAGAGAGGATATATTATTCTTATGCTTTTTTAATAGTCTTTCCGAAAGGCAAACTGCCTTTGAAAGATAGCCTCAGGAAGTGCAGTACTCAATGTTCAAATCCATATTCATATCATAACCTCCCGGAATTCTTATTTTATAACTTTTTCTGTTGCTGTAAATACGGCTTATGCAGGATACGCCGGAGTATTCTGTTAATCATGAATTGTTATATTATATGTATTTTAAATTGGAATTGTGCCGAAAAGTATGTATTACTCCATATTCAATATGGTATAGTATATATTAATTATAACGAGGCTAAAGATGCCCTCGCCTCATTAAAATCTTGTTATAGCGAGGTGGAAATATAGTTTGGACAATTTGGACAGATTAAAGGATTTTATTCGGCAGTACAATAAAGCGGCAGTAGCTTTCTCGGGAGGGGTTGACAGCAGCTTTCTGCTGCAGGTGTCAAGTGATGTTCTGGGTGCAGAAAATGTTATTGCAATTACTCTGAAGGCTGCAGTCAATCCGGAGGCAGAGATTGAAGAAGCTGTTGAACTGGCTGAACTTACAGGAGTTAAACATATAATACTTCCCATGGATGTCATGAGTATTCCTGGATTTCGGGAGAATCCCACCGACCGCTGTTATATATGCAAGAAAGCCATATTTGAGAGAGTCATTTCAGAGGCCCGGAAATATGGAATAAGCAGTATATTCGACGGTACAAATGCAGAAGATGTAAAGGACTTCAGGCCCGGAATGAAAGCGCTTGGGGAGTTGGGAATCATAAGTCCCTTAAGAGAGTGCGGCTTGGGTAAAAGTGAGATAAGGAAGTATTCCAGAGAGTACGGCATTAAAACCTGGGACAAACCCAGCATGGCATGCCTTGCTTCCAGAGTACCTTACCATGAGCCTATTACTGAAGAAAAGCTCAAAATGATAGGAAAGTCTGAGGGATTGTTGCAGGCAATGGGCTTCAGACAATTTCGGGTAAGATGCCATGGAGGGATTGCCAGAATTGAGGTGGCTCCTGAGGAAATGAAGAAGCTGCTGGACATCAATATAATGAATGATATTAGCGATAAATTAAAAAGCACAGGGTTTCAATACGTGACTCTGGACATGCAGGGTTACAGAACCGGAAGCCTAAACGAAATACTTAACTTGGAGGAATAGAAGTGGATGAGAAATATCTAACCCGGCTTTTGAATAATGTAAGAGAAGGCAGCATTGAAGTTGAAGAAGCCCTGGAGGCTCTTCGCAAGCTTCCTTATGAGGATTTGGATTTTGTAAAAATTGACAACCACAGGAAGCTGAGAAAGGGGCAGGGAGAGGTCATATACTGTGCCGGCAAGACTCCCGAGCAGACTGTTATGATTTTTGAAAGGATGCTTCAATACAACAGCAATGTACTTGGGACAAGAGCAGATAAAGACACCTTCAAAAGAATAAGTGAAAAAATACCTGATGCTGTATATCACGAGAAGGCGAGAGCTGTTACAATAATAAGAAGTGAGGTAGAAAAGCCTTCCGGAAGGATATTGATAGTTACCGGAGGCACTTCAGATATTCCTGTTGCTGAGGAAGCTGCGGTAACTGCGGAGTTTTTCGGTAATATTGCTGACAGGCTGTATGATGTAGGTGTTGCGGGAATACACAGGCTTCTTATGAATACCGACAAGCTTATGGAAGCAAATGTGATAATAGCCGTAGCAGGAATGGAAGGCGCCCTTGCAAGTGTGGTGGCCGGAATTTCAAGCTGTCCCGTTATTGCTGTGCCTACAAGCGTCGGCTATGGTGCAAATTTCGGGGGACTGTCGGCCTTGCTGACCATGCTGAACAGCTGTTCCAGCGGCATAGGGGTAGTGAATATAGACAATGGTTTTGGGGCAGGATATTTAGCCAGCATGATAAATAGGGCAAATGGAGGTAAATGATGAAGATATTATATTTTGACTGTTTTTCGGGGATAAGCGGAGATATGGCCGTAGGAGCGCTTCTGGATGCAGGAGCGGATGAGAAGGTTCTGCTGGAAGGCCTCAAGCAGCTTAAAGCAGATGGTTACAGAATAAGCATTGAAAAGAAGCTGAAGAATGGAATATCAGGCACCGACTTTTCAGTACTATTGGAAGATCAACATAATCATGAGCACGTGCATAGAAATATGGGTGATATAGAGAGAATAATCAATGACAGTGGACTTAATGAGAGAGTGCGCAAGCTTAGTATCCGCATGTTCAGGCTGGTTGCCGAGGCTGAGGGCAGGATACACGGGAAGCCTGCAGAGGAAGTGCACTTCCACGAGGTAGGAGCCATAGACTCAATAATAGATATCGTAGGCACTGCAATATGTATTGATAACCTGGCCGCAGACAGGATTGTGTTTTCCAGTCTGCCGCTGTCAAAGGGCTTTGTGAAATGTCAGCATGGAGTGTTTCCCCTTCCTGCTCCGGCGACATTGGAGATTTTGAAGGGTGTGCCCGTTTATTTCACTGATGTCAATTTTGAACTGGTCACTCCTACCGGTGCAGCAATCGCAAAGGGACTGGCAGATGAGTTCGGGATTGAGGGAGAACTAGAAGCGGAAAGGATAGGCTATGGCATAGGCAAAAGAGAATATGAAATTCCCAACCTATTGAGGGTGGTGCTTTTTAATACCTGCGGGGAAAAATCAGATAAGGTCGTGGAAATTGAGACAAATATTGATGATATGACAGCAGAACAGATGGGCAGTGCAGTGGAGAAGCTATTTTCGGAAGGGGCTCTGGACGTGTTCTTTACACCTGTATTTATGAAAAAGAACAGGCCAGGTACAAAGCTGACTGTATTATGCCCTCCTGAGAAAAAAGATGCATTGGTTCGTATGATGTTGACGCATACCAGTACCTTTGGCGTACGGATATCTTATATGGAGCGGAGTGTGCTGGATAGAGAAACGGCTGCCATTGATACCGAGTTCGGCATCATACGCTGCAAGGTAGGGAAGCTGGATGGAAAAATACTGAAGTATTCACCGGAATACGAGGATTGCAAAGCTGCTTCAGAGAAGTACGGAAGGCCTGTAGCGGATATATATAACGAAGCGATAAGCAAAGCCGGAGCTGCCCTTGCAGCAAATCCCGCAAATTAATATAATATTTGACAAAAACCAAGGCTTTAAATATACTAGTTAAATAATAAAATTGTTTGCCTCTTCAATCTATAAATTAAAAGGGAGTGTGGTTTAGCCCAATGGAAAAATTTTTAAAGGAGGGTCTGACCTTCGATGATGTTCTCCTGATTCCTGCAAAATCTGAAGTCCTTCCCAAGGATACAGACACCTCTACAATGCTTACGAAGAAAATCAAGCTCAATATTCCGTTGTTGTCTGCAGGTATGGATACGGTTACCGAATCCAAGCTTGCTATTGCAATAGCGAGGGAGGGCGGAATAGGAATAATTCACAAGAATATGTCCATAGATAAA
The DNA here is from genome assembly GCA_012519325.1 of Gracilibacteraceae bacterium. Taxonomy (GTDB): domain Bacteria; phylum Bacillota; class Clostridia; order Lutisporales; family Lutisporaceae; genus BRH-c25. The sequence continues at coordinate 3,860 of JAAYQK010000339.1, forward strand.
CAAGCCATGGAGGTAGATAAGGTAAAAAGGTCGGAGCACGGAGTAATAGTGGATCCTTTCCACCTGTCTCCCGACCATGTAATATCTGATGCAATGGAGCTTATGGAAAGATACAGGATTTCAGGGGTTCCTATTACTGATGAGAAGGGCAGGCTGGTGGGGATACTTACAAACAGGGATCTTCGCTTTGAGACTGATTTTTCAAAAAAAATTTCTGAGGTAATGACCAAGGAAAATCTTATAACCGCACCTGTAGGTACTAATTTATCTCAGGCGGAGCAGATATTGAAAAAGCATAAAATTGAGAAGCTCCCTCTTGTAGATGATAATGGATATCTTAAAGGGCTAATCACAATAAAGGATATAGAAAAGGCCATACGATATCCATATTCGGCAAAGGATCCGGGGGGAAGGCTGCTTGTAGGTGCTGCTGTGGGTGTTACTGAGGATATGCTTGAAAGAACGGAAGCATTGGTATCATCAAAGGTTGATGTTATAGTGATTGACACTGCCCATGGACATTCAAAAGGCGTTATTGAAGCAGTTGGAAAGATAAAAAGCCGATTTCCTGAACTGCAGCTGATTGCCGGAAATGTGGCTACCGCAGATGCGGTCAGGGAGCTTATTGAAGCCGGAGCAGATGCTGTAAAGGTAGGTATAGGACCTGGCTCAATCTGTACCACCAGAGTGGTGACCGGTGTAGGAGTGCCTCAGATTACGGCAATATATGATTGCGCCATGGAAGCAGACAAATATGATATACCGATAATAGCGGATGGAGGAATCAAATACAGCGGAGAAATCGTAAAAGCAATTGCTGCAGGAGCAAGTGCAGTAATGCTGGGCAGCCTTTTTGCCGGTACTGAGGAAAGCCCGGGAGAAATGGAGATTTATCAGGGAAGAAGCTTTAAGGTATACAGAGGCATGGGCTCCCTGGGTGCAATGGCATGCGGCAGCAAAGACAGGTATTTTCAGGAGGATGCAAAGAAGCTTGTTCCGGAAGGGGTCGAAGGCAGAGTACCTTACAAGGGGCCTTTGGCAGAGACTATTTATCAATTGGTGGGCGGCCTGAGATCCGGCATGGGTTATTGCGGAACAAGAACCATCAAACAGCTGAGAGAAAACACTCAGTTTATGCGTATTACCGCTGCAGGCCTCAGAGAGAGCCACCCCCATGATGTAAGCATAACAAAGGAGGCACCAAACTACAGCCTGTAACGAAAAGCAATTATGCACGAGCCATGAGCCGAGTGCCGCGGGCCAACTGATGAATGGAGTGTGTAAAATGGCAGACAAGGAAATGATATTGATAATGGACTTCGGGGGCCAATATAATCAGCTTATTGCCCGAAGAGTAAGAGAAGCAAATGTATACTGTGAGGTTGTGCCTTATGACTGCAGCCTGGATGAAGTAAGGGAAAAGAATCCCAAAGGTATAATATTTACCGGCGGGCCTGCAAGTGTATATGAAGAAGGAGCTCCAAAGTGCGACCCGGGAGTATTTGAACTGGGGATACCCATCCTGGGCATCTGTTATGGGGCGCAGTTGATGGCGCATATGCTGGGAGGCAAGGTTGCCGGAGCTGATAAAAAAGAATATGGGAAAACACGGGTAAAGCTTCTGGAGGATGCTCTTTTTAGAGAGGTACCGCAGGACAGCATATGCTGGATGAGCCATACCGTGTATGTAGATACGCCCCCAGCCGGATTTGATATTATCGGAACTACTGAGACATGCCCTGTAGCGGCCATGGTAAACAAGGCCGGGAAGCTGTACGGAGTCCAGTTTCATCCGGAGGTGGAGCATACTGAGTTTGGAAAGCAGATATTGAGGAATTTTCTATATGATGTGTGCGGTCTTTCAGGGGATTGGACAATGGGAAATTTCATTGATGAAAATGTAGCACGAATAAAGGAACTTGTTGGAGACAAGAAGGTAATATGCGCTTTGAGCGGAGGAGTTGATTCCTCAGTAGCGGCAGTATTGGTACATAAGGCTGTAGGGAATCGTTTGACCTGTATATTTGTTGACCACGGATTGCTGAGAAAAAATGAGGGGGAGCAAGTGGAAGAAGTATTCAGGAAGCGTTTTGACATTAATCTTATCAAGATTAATGCCCAGGACAGATTCCTTGACAAACTGAAAGGAGTATCCGAGCCCGAAAGGAAAAGAAAGATAATCGGCGAAGAATTCATAAGGGTTTTCGAAGAAGAAGCAAAAAAACTGGGAGAAATTGATTTCCTGGTGCAAGGTACTATTTATCCCGATGTTATTGAAAGCGGAACCAAAACTGCGGCTGTCATTAAGTCTCACCATAATGTGGGCGGCCTGCCTGAAAACATGCAGTTAAAGCTTATTGAGCCTTTAAGGGAGCTCTTCAAGGATGAGGTAAGGCTGGTTGGCCTGGAGCTTGGCCTTCCGGAGGATTTGGTATGGAGGCAGCCCTTCCCGGGGCCGGGGCTTGGCATAAGGGTATTGGGCGAAATAACAAAGGAAAAGCTTCACATAGTAAAGGAAAGCGATGCTATTCTCAGGGAAGAGATAAGGAATGCGGGATTGGACAGATGCATATGGCAGTACTTTACTGCCCTGCCTGACATAAGAAGTGTAGGGGTAATGGGGGATGAGCGAACTTATTCCCATGCGGTAGCAATCCGTGCCGTTACCAGCTCCGATGCCATGACTGCCGATTGGGCACGGATACCCTATGAAGTGCTTGAGAAGATATCCAACAGGATAGTAAATGAAGTGGAGCATGTTAACCGGGTGATGTATGATATAACAAGCAAGCCGCCGGCAACAATAGAGTGGGAATGATTTAATTGGTGATAAAAAGCTAGTAAACAAGCGGTTTTGCAGGATTTCAAACTCTCTTATGGCAACGTTTTGGCAACATCTTTACAATTATTCATATAAAAAGAGCTAATTGATTTTGAGTGTCGATTAGCTCTTTTTTGTTCGTTGGTAATAAGTTTTACTCATCAGATGAATTTGCTTTTCTTTCGGCATGTAGAGCATCAAGTCGTTGCTTTGCCCGCTTGGCTTCAATTTGCGGATAGTTATAACGCCAGTCATCATATTCATCCTTGGTGATTTCACCTCGTTTGAACTTATCATACTCTTTCTGCCATGTACTAAACATGTCATACATAGATAAATAAGGAGTACCTTTAGATTTA
>JAAYQK010000340.1 GCA_012519325.1 Gracilibacteraceae bacterium
CTTCCTATTTCATCGGTAGCCACTATCTCCGGAGACATAGATCTTATCATCATTATTATTCCTTCTGCTTTTGGGCAGCCATCCAGTACATCTGTCCTTATCCCTATGTCGTTTCTGGGAATTCCCATACTGCAGGCAGCTATTTCAGAGCGCTCATCAACTAATGAAATCTTCATTCCTTTGAACATCATATCTTCGCTTCCACTGCTGAATTTTCTGACCAAATCTCTCAGTAATGTAGTTTTGCCGCATTGAGGAGGCGATATTATAAGAGTGTTGTATATACTGTCAGGATATTGTATCAGGTAACCTGCAATCTTATCTGAAGCGCCTATCACCTGCTTTGCTATTCTGAAATTCATATAGCTTATGTCCTTCAGAGTCTTTACCTTTCCGTTGTCTACCACCGTACGGCCGCATACCCCTACCCGATGTCCTCCGCTAACAGTTATAAAACCGTTTCTCAGTTCCTCCTCCACCGAGTACATCGAAAAGTTGCTTACAAGCTGCAACGCACATTTCAAGTCATCCTCCTTTACCAAATATGCTTTATCTGCCTCAGATACGGCATAACCCTCCTCAGTAATGAAAAACTCTGTACTGCTGCCTGTTATGCATAAGGGTTTTGCCAGTCTCAATCGGATTTCTTCCACATCCTCAAGTACTTTTTCAGGAATCCTCTTTATCATCGCTCTTATATGCTTCGGCAAATATTCCAGAACCTCAAGTATCTTAATACTATTGTTCATAAAACATCTGTCCTTTGTACAAATCTTAATTTGTTCTATAGATATGTCAGCGGTTTTGAAATAATTACTGCGGTATAAAAAAGTATAAAAAAAGCTCCGATTGAATCTTGTATTCAATCGGAGCTTAAGCCCAATTTTCTTTGTCGGTTATTCGTGGTCATGACCGCATTCGCAGCCGCATTCACATTCAAAATTGATGGACTCATGACAATTAGGACAACTAACGTTTTCACCGCTTTCCAAAAGTTTTTCGTCTAAATAAACAAACTCCTTGCAATGAGGGCACTCAACCTCAACATAGTCATAATCATCTTCGTCGTCAAGCTCTTCATATTCGTCATCTTCATCACAGCATAAGTCATCCTCTAATGCTGAAAGATCTTCATCTATAGCCTCCACATATTCATCCAGCTCATTCTGTGATTCGTTCAGCTCATTAACCGCATCTGCAAAATCACTTAATACATCTATAATTTTAGATATTAACTTGCCCTGATCTGTTGACTCATCTACTTTCATTCCTTCTGCCAGGCCTTTAAGATAAGCTACCCTTTCAAATAGGTATTCCATATGTACTCCTCCTTATTTTTATTTACTCTCTGTATTCTTTCCAGTATCGACTACTATATGCATTACGTGGGTTGCATATCACCCGTATTTGTCCGGCTTAAAGTCTTTCCATATATTCTCCGGTTCTCGTATCTATTCTGATCATATCGCCAATGTTAACAAATAGAGGAACATTTATAACTGCCCCTGTTTCTACAGTAGCAGGCTTAGTTGCTCCGGTAGCGGTATCCCCTTTGAAGCCTGGCTCCGTCTGAATTACTTCCAATTCCACAAAATTTTCGGGTTCTACTGAAAAAGCTTCACCCTTATAAAATTTTATATTGGCTGTGTCATTAGGCTTAAGATAAATAATTGCATCCTCTACCTGATCATTGTTAAGAGGTATCTGCTCATAGGTTTCATTATCCATGAAATAATAAAGCCCTCCGTCTTCATATAAATACTGCATGGCTTTTCTTTCAATATGTGCCTTGGGATACTTATCTGTCGGATTAAATGTCCTTTCAGTTACTCCACCGGTTATTATATTCTTTATTTTTGTTCTTACAAATGCAGCTCCCTTTCCAGGCTTAACATGCTGAAAATCTACTATTGTATATATTTGTCCATCCATTTCAAAAGTAAGACCTTTTCTAAATTCACCAGCTGATATCATAAATCATATCCCTCCATATAATTGTTATTTATTTAATTATAGCTCTATCAGCTCCTTTGTTGACTTGCTGATGGTTTCAGCTCCGGTCTCTGTAATCAGTACCAGATCCTCTATCCTTACGCCGCCGAAGCCTGGAATATATATACCCGGTTCATCGGTTACTACCATACCTGCTTCCAGAACAATATTTCCAACAATGCTCAGCTTTGGATCCTCGTGAATTGCAATCCCCACTCCGTGGCCGAGTCCGTGGCCGAAATACTCTCCATAGCCTGCATTTGAAATAATATCTCTTGCAATCTTATCCGCTTCTCTGCCGGTTATCCCCGGCCTTAAGCCCTTTAATACTTCTGCATTTGCTCTAAGTACGGTATCATAGATTTCCCTGTGCTTCCTGGTCGCTTTGCCTATAAATACTGTTCTTGTCATATCTGAACAATATCCATTATAAACGCAACCGAAATCCAGTGTCAAGAATTCCATAGCTTCTATTTTTTTCTCGGAAGCAATTCCATGGGGGAGTGATGATCTTATACCGGAAGCTACAATAGTCTCAAAGGCAATACCGGAAGATCCCCTTTTCTTTATAAAATACTCCAGTTCCAATGCCACTTCTGCCTCACTCAAGCCGGGCCTGATATAGCCTAATATATGCTTAAAAGCTTCATCTGCAATAGCTGCAGCCTTGCAGATATTTTCTATTTCTGAATTATCCTTCTTAATTCTCAATTTTACAAATATACTTCTGGCCGGTATCAGCTTAATTTCCGGCAAGGACTTCTTTAAATCGTCACGAAACATCACGGTCATGAAATCCTCCTCAAAGCCCAGTCTCTTAATGCCGGCTTTGCTTATGACTTCGGCCAGCTTTTCCATAGGGTTGCCTCCATGTATGGCAACCTTCCAGCCTTTGCACTGGGATTCCGCCTGTTCCATATATCTGAAGTCAGTCACAAAATCCATGCTTTCTTTTCCGATTACTAAAAATCCTGCAGAACCTGTAAACCCGCTTAAATATCTTCTGTTTTCCGGAGAATATACAAGCACACCTTCCATCATATTTCCGGACATGAGTTTTCTCAGGTTTTGAATTCTATTCACTTCAATACTAAACTCCTCCCAAAAATTTAAGACATATTGCCAATTAAATTATCCGTTGTTTTAATATTAACATAATTTTTCCAAAGGGTACAAGTGCTCCTTTGCCAATCCTTCGTATATTTTTTTTATCTTTATGGCATCCTCTGCCATAGTTCCTCTTGACTCGCAGATAATTGTTCCATGAATTTTATACTTTATAAGGCATTCCGCAAGAGGCTCGAATTCAGGGCCGTAGTCAGTATCCTCATAGGACCAGTGCTTTTTTTCTCCGCCTTTTTCAGTATACTCTACCCTGCTGTAATGCATATGTATCAATCTTCCTCTTTCTTCTCCAAGAACAGTGAATATCCTCTCAAATACCCTTTCATAATTACTCCTGTTCTTAAGAGCGCCTGAACCAAGAGCATGGAGATGTGCAAAATCAATAGTGGGTATTAAGGAACTATCTAAGAGGCAAAGCTCCAGTATTTCCTCCAGCGTTCCCATTTGATTCTTCTTCCCCAAGGTCTCAGGACAAAGTGAAACATTAATCCCATTCTTATTTATTATTTCCAATACTTTATATAAATTACTCCGAATATTTGCCAAGGCTTTATCTCTGGTCAGCTTTCCCAGAGAACCCGGATGAATTACAACACGTGATGCTCCCATCAGTTCTGCTGCACTTGAAGTATCAGTAATATATTTGAAGGATTTCTTAACAACTTCAGAATCCTCAGATGCAAGATTTATATAATATGGAGCATGCACACTCACACAGATTCCGTTTTCTTTTGCGGCAGCTCCCAGCTGTTCTGCAGTATCAGCCTTAATTCTGACTCCTCTTGCACAGGAGTACTCATAAGCATCAAGTCCCATGTTTCTAAGCCAGGCAGGCATATCCAGAGGGCTTTTATAGCCTTGCTTGTAAAAAATATCCGAATTACCCGATGGTCCGAATTTTATCATTTTGCGCTCCTTAAGCTGTTAATTATAATACGCCATAGGTTTGTATGATTTCAATTTACCCTTACATCCATCACTATATACATGCTTATTCCTCTATACTGTGCTTGGGGTTCTTGTTTACAAAAATCGCCGCTTTCACAATGGCAGTCTCAACATCTATGTCAAACTGCTGTTCCAACTGTCTGACCTTTGCATATAGCTCCCCTTTGGCAGATACAACGTACTTTGAAGGAAGGCTGTTTAAAGACAATGCAATTACGTCCAGTCTGCATTTTTCACATTTACAGATGTCCATAGTTTCTAATATTTCATCAGCCTTTTTCGATACCAAATCCTCCATATAGTTTTTTAATTTATACATTTCCCGTCCTCCTTAATTATTAATACAGACTGCCGGTTTTAAAAAATTTCCTGTTTTTTCAATGTTCTTCTTTCTACAAGTAATAAATAAAATCCTGCAAATACTCACAGGATTTTATTTATTGCCAATAATTCTTCTTATTCATTATTATGATATTTTTTCAGAATACGCCTTTCCAGCTTTCGGACTATTCTTGTCCATATAAATTCCTTATCGCTGATGGGTGACACAAGTATGGTAAACAATCCCATGCGATTTCCTCCCAGTACGTCTGTAAAAAGCTGATCTCCTATTACCGCCGTATCTGAAGGCGCCGAACCCATAAGCTTCATAGCCCTTCTAAAAGCTGTCTTGCTCGGCTTAATTGCTTTGTGAATTGCAGGCAGGTTCAAGCATTTATTGAATTCTTCCACTCTTTTTCTTGAATTATTTGATAAAATACAGATTTTAAAGCCTTCACATCCCAATCTTCGTACAAGCTCGTTTACCTTATCGTCCGGCTCTCTTGTATCCCAAGAAACCAAAGTATTGTCAATATCAATTATAATTGCATTGATTCCATATGCCTTCAATGAAGCCGTATCCAGTTCATATACCGAATTCAGATAAATATCCGGTTTTAACCTGTTCTTCATATCTTCCCTCAATTGCATATATTGGATAAATGCTGCCGCAAACACCGCTCGTTACCCTGTATCTCTATTCTATTCTTAACTGTTTTCATTGTAAAGTTCTTTGTGCAGCTTTCTGATTGCTCTGTTTTCTATTCTGGATACATATGATCTGGAAATTCCCAGCATGTCGGCTATTTCCCTTTGAGTTTTGCTGATTCCGTTAAGCAGTCCGTACCTAAGCTCAAGAACCAGCCGTTCTCTTTTTTTCAGGGCTGTATCCATTCTTTGATACAGCTTCTTTATCTGAATCTTGAGTTCTACCTCATCCAGTATTACGTCCGAATCGCTTCCTAATATATCAATTAAACTGATTTCATTTCCTTCTTTGTCAATCCCGATGGGATCATGGAGGGAAACTTCAGTTTTTGTTTTCTTAGAAGCCCTGATAGTCATAAGAATCTCATTCTCTATGCATCTTGCGGCATAGGTTGCAAGTCTTGTACCCTTCTCCTCGTCAAAGGTTATTATTGCTTTAATGAGGCCTATAGTTCCAATGGAAATCAAGTCATCAATTTCTCTTCCCGTATTTACATATTTTTTGACTATGTGTGCGACAAGTCTTAGATTTCGTTCTATCAGTATATTTTTTGCGTCTTCGCTGCCCTTTTTGTATTCTTCAAGATAATACTGCTCCTCTTCAGCTGTAAGAGGCTGTGGAAATGAATTTACATTTTGGATATAACCGAATAAAAGGCATAGATCCTTGATTGTGAAAACGATAAGAGAGGCTATAAGGAAAAGCAAAGAAGCACACCTCCGAATTTTAAAGAAGTCTGCCATGTACAAGTCCATAAGAACAAGGTTTATACAGTGGAAAACTTCGCCTACTAGAATTATATGATTTTCATTCTGAATGTGTGCCTGTATACATATTTAACATAAAAATTTTTATGTATATCTAAATATTTCTACCTCTTAACGGTGGTTAGTATTTTTGAAGCCACCTCCTTAAATAACTGAGCTGCTGCACTTCCCCCCGACTGTCCGTTATATATGAATACAGTTATGGCATACTTTGGATTTTTATATGGTACAAAACCTGCAAACCAACCATGAACAACCTCCCCTTCATTTATTCCAGTCTGGGCTGAACTGGTCTTGCCGCAGCTGCCTCCAAGTTCCTCGATATTTGCTTGCTTCCCGGTTCCTGATACTGTTACTTCACGTAGCATATACTTCAACAGCATTGAGGTAATGGGATTCAGTACAATCTGTGGTCTGGATCTTTCCAGCTTTTTAACTGTCAGCCCCTTTTCCGTAATAAGTGAATCTATTAGCTGCGGATCATTCCTGATACCATTGTTTGCAATAGTGGCCATCATACATGTTACCTGCAGAGGTGTAACCTGAATTTTCCCTTGTCCTATGGATATATTCCCTATGCCGTCCTCTTGAACGCCAGGTATGTAACCGGGTTTTTCTTCCGGTATGGTAAAGCACAGTTTTTGTCCGAAGCCCAGTTTTTCAGCCATTTCCAATATGTTTTCCGCACCTGTTTCCATCCCTATTTGTATGTATGTACTGTTGCAGGACAGGGCAAAAGCTTCTTTCATATTAATCTCTCTTCCTTCATGAGTTTTGTGAGTTGCACACTTTATCCTGCTGCCGCCTACATCTATATATCCATGGCATTCATATTTTTGTTCCGTATTTACATATCCTCCTTCTATTGCAGCTGCAGCCACAACAGTCTTGAATATTGAGCCCAGATCAAATTGCCAAATAGATTTATTGATAAGCTCATTTCCGCTGCTCTTTATGTATTTGTCCACGCTATCCTGATCAAAATCAGGCTTGCTTGCCATTCCCAATATATCACCATTCTTGACATCCATTACTACAATTGAGCCTTGAATATTTTCTCTTTCCATTGCAGTTTCTATTATGTTCTGAATATGATAATCAAGCGTAAGCTTCAAGCTGTAGCTTACACCGTCTTCTGAAGCTTCAACCTTCCTGAAGCCCAATCCCCGTATGATATTCTTTCCGCTGTCCACTACGGCTGCAATGCTGTCGCTGCCGCTGCTTTCCAAGTAACTGTTCATGCTTTTTTCAATACCCATTTGGCCTATTTTATCCGTTTTCCCTATATAGCCTATTACATGCCTTGCAATATTATCGTCGGAATACCTCAGCCTTTTTTCTACGGCTATCACACCTCTTATCCTGCCGCTTTCAATAAGAGACATATATTCGTTCTGCCCGGCCTCACATACGAACTCCACCGTATCTGCAGAACCTGTCATTTTCTTTTCAACATCTTCCTTTTTAATGCCGCAAGCTTTGGAAATACTTTCAATCGCCGCTGTTTTATCATGTACAAAAGTCGGATAAGCAATAACAACTTTTTTGATTTCTCTATCAGTAATCGGTATCATATTTCTGTCATATATTATCCCTCTGTTTGAGGAAATAGGTATATGTACCATTCTCTGCCTAACAGCCCTTTCACTGTAGTATCTGCCCTTATATACCTGAATGTAGAAAAGCCTGCACAACAGAAGCCCGTATGCAGCAATGAACAAAATGCCTATTAGCTGAAGCCTTTTCTTATGAATGAGCATATAATTATTCTTTCTATACAGTCTGGTACCCGGAAGCGTAAGGAGCTCCATATCCCTGTTTTCTTCTCCTTTATTGTTCGCTGATTCAGCTTTTTTACTTAATAGCTTCATAATTCCGGTCATGACAAAACCTCCCTCAATCTTAGTATTGTCAGATTGTGGGAGGTTATTCAATAATCGATTTGACCTTTGTAACCATTATATCAATCGCTACTTTATTGTAGCCTCCTTCAGGTATAATGATGTCCGCATATCTTTTTGTAGGCTCGCAGAACTCGTTGTGTGCCGGCTTGACAACATTCAGGTATTGGTTGATTACTGATTCCAGTGATCTGCCCCTTTCCCTCATATCTCTGGTTATTATTCTTATAATCCTCACATCAGCATCCGTATCAACAAAAATCTTAATATCCATTAATTCCCTTAGCTTTGGAGAATCCAGAATCAAAATGCCTTCCAGAATTATTACGTCTTTCGGCTCAACCATCAATGTTTCTTTTTTTCTGTTATGTACTGTGAAATCGTACTGAGGCTTTTCAATGGCTTGTCCATTAATAAGCTTTAATACATGGTCTATCAGAAGCTCATTATCAAAAGCCAGGGGGTGGTCATAATTCACATTCACCCTTTCTGCAGGAGGCAGATGGCTTTGATCCTTATAATAGCAGTCTTGTTCTATTATCACTACATTTTTCTCCGGTATACTGTCCAAAATTGCCTTGGAAACAGTACTCTTGCCTGAGCCTGTTCCTCCTGCTATTCCAATTATAAGAGGTTTCTTATAATTTCCATCACTCACCATCTTTTCGCTCCCTTCTCAATATATCATGCCTTTCAACGGGCTTCTTCATTTTAATTGTTACAATTTGCTGAGGGTGCGGAGCGGCCGTTATTTCAATGCCCTCATCATTCCACATTTTTTCGATTATTTGGGTGAACATCTCCCTTCGGGGCCCGATTACCTCAATCTCGTCTCCTACAAGCATTTTGTTTCTTTGCTCTACAGTTGCAATACCTGTCTTGTTATCATAATCCAGCACCAAACCCACAAAAGCATAATCCCTTATATATGAACCGGATTCATAAATCTGTCCTTCCGGACCGGGCTTGCCGAAATAAAAGCCTGTGCCAAATTCTCTGTGGCTGGCCTTTGAAAGCTCATCAAGCCATTCTTTCCTGAATTCATATTTGGAAGGATCTGAAATGTAGCTGTCCAAAGCCATTCTGTATGCTCTGACAACAGATGCCACATAATATGAGCTTTTCATCCTGCCTTCAATTTTCAGGCTTTTTAACCCTGACTCCACCAACTCCGGTATGTATTCGATCATGCATAAATCTCTGGAATTAAATATATATGTCCCTCGATTGTCTTCATCAACCGGCATATACTGTCCGGGACGCTTTTCTTCCATAACATAGTACTTGTACCTGCAAGGCTGCGCACATTCACCCCTGTTTGCATCCCTGCCTGTCATGTAATTGCTGAGCAAGCATCTGCCTGAGTATGAAATGCACATTGCTCCATGTACAAATGCCTCAAATTCCAAGCCTTCCGAAGACTTGCTTATGATTTCCCTTATTTCTTCAAAGCTTAATTCTCTTGCCAGCACAATCCTTTTTATTCCTTGAATGTGCCAGAACTCCGCACTTTTATAATTAGTATTGCTCGCCTGGGTGCTCAGGTGAAGCGGCATATCAGGCACTGCTTCCCTGGCCGTCATGATAATGCTGGGATCTGATACAATAAGTGCATCGGCTCCCGCATCTTCCAGGCTTTTTAAATATTCCTCCAATCCTTCCAAATCTTCATTATGGGGAATAATGTTTACGGTGACGTATACTCTTCTGCCGTTATCATGTGCAAACTTAGCACCTTCTTTGATTTCATCAAGTGTAAAATTTCCTGCGGCAGCCCTCAGGCCATATTTTTCACCGCCGATATATACCGCATCGGCTCCATAAATTACTGCCATCTTCAATTTTTCAAGATTTCCCGCGGGAGCGAGTATTTCCGGTCTATTCATTGAATTCCACCTCCTTAAGCTTGCAGCTTATGGATATGCCGTCCCCCATTGGGATAATCGCAGTCGCCAGGCTCTCACAAGAGGAAATGAAGCTCAGAAACTTTTTTAGCCTTTTTACAATGGTGATTTTTCTTCTGATAAGCAAACTCCTATCGGCTACCATTCCTCTGAAAAGCACATTATCACATACGAACAATCCTCCGATCCTCAGCTTGTCTATGCTTTTCTTCATAAAATCCATATACTGCCCTTTAGCTGCATCTACAAATATCATATCAAAACTGCCGGGTATATCATTTAATATTACTTCTGCATCCCCTGTTACAATTTTGATTCTATCCTCCATACCTGCCTTCTTTATAAAATCCGATGCGATGCCTGCCGATTCCTCATTCCTTTCAATTGTAGTGATAGCGCATCCTTCTCCCGCACACAGGCACACATGAACGGCAGAATAACCTATTGCCGTACCTATCTCCAGTATTGTCCTTACATTGGCAGACTTTATAAGCACTGTCAGCAAACGTGCTATATCGGGAGTAATGATGGGAACATTGTTCTCCTTTGCATACTCTTCCATTTCCTTTAATATCCCACTTTGTTCAGGTATCATTCCTAGCAGGAACCTGTCAATATAGTCGTAATTTATGTTTGCCACATTATCACCTCGCATAAATAGAAGAATGCGACGCATTCTTCTATAGTTTTTGGATTACTTTCTATATTTATTCTGGGCATTAATATGCTCATCAAAGGTCTTTGTAAAAACATGGGAACCGTCATTCCGTGCAAAAAAATATAAAAAGTCTGTTTTCTCAGGATACAGTGCTGCCTCTATTGCCGCAAGGCCTGGGGATGCGATGGGCCCTGGAGGCAAACCCGGGTATTTATATGTGTTATATGGCGAATCAATCTCCAAGTCCTCATAAAGCAATTCTTCCTTCGGCTCTTTTAGCAAATATTGAACGGTGGCGCAGCTTTGAAGCAGCATTTTCCTTTTCAGCCTGTTATGAAATACTCCTGATATAAGCTTTCTTTCCGAATCCAGCTTTGCTTCTCTTTCTATAATTGAAGCAAGGGTAACCACTTGATCGATGCTCATATTCAGTTCTTCCGCTCTTTTTCTGAATTCCTCCGTAAATACATCGTCAAAACGGCCCAGAAGCTTTTTGATAATGGCCTCTGCCGTTGTATCCCTGTATATTTCGTATGTGTCCGGAAACAAATATCCTTCCAGTTTGTTTTCCCTGTCAGGTATTTGTTCTATGAACTCATATTCATATCTGCCGGCTTTTAATGCCTCATTTATACTCTCGGAGCTTACAACCCCAAGACTGTTTATTTTATCAACTATCTGAGCCAGATTGTATCCTTCGGGTATTGTGAACCTCACTGTATCAATAAGAGCTTTTCCTGAAACAAGGACTTCAACTATTTCAGGAACCTCCATTGAATTGCTGATTCGGTATTTACCTGCCTTTATCTTATCTGATTTTTCATTTATCTTGCAATACAGCTCAAAAACAAAGCTGTCCTTTATCATATTTTCATCTTTAAGTATTTTAGATATTGATTTGACTGTACTGCCTTTTGGTATCACTATTTCTTTTGCATTTGCTTCAATTTTATTTAATGCGTCCAGCCCGTTGTTATAATACATATAGGCAGAAGCTGCGGTAATCAGTAAGCAGAACAACAAGAACCTTAAAATGCTAAACCTTGCTTTTTTTCTCATATGCAAGCACTTCTTTCTTTAATATATATGTCACTAAAAACGATTTATCATTTCACGACATATGAATGAAAATGTTTAATGTAAAACATCTAATTAATTATATAATGCTCAACATATTTTGACAAGTTTAATAATAGCATGAAAAAGCCGGGCAGTTTGAAGGGTTTTCCTTCATAAACTGTCCGGCTTTATTAAAAGCAGCTTATTTGAAATAAGGTTCAGCAATTAGCATTTGATCTGGGTTTGTGGATTTTGGAACTCTATCGTAGACCAGATTCTGTATATAAAGGGTTTTTATGTTGGGAATATCAATTTCGAAGGGTATGGATTCACCCTTATGCACCACCAGCTCTTTAAGCACTTTACCCTCATAGTCCTTCTCTCTTATTCTTATTGTAACTTCATCAGTACTGTTGTCCATATCGTTCATGCAGGCCACCCCGCCGAATTTTTGATATTTGCCGTTAGGATATATAAAACCGCTGAATTCATAATAACCTTCTGTTCCTGTGTATACTATACCCCAGTCATATTGCTTTCCATTTACATTTAGCTGGTTTTTGTCGGTACTGAACTGACTTGTATAGTTTTTTACATAGTCCTTACCTTCAAGAGGAATCCTGTCTTTTTCTCCAAGGTATATTACTCTGTTGACAGGATCATAATCCACGGCAACTGAAAGGGCGTTGGCTAATGCCCTTACCGGAAGATAATTGCTGCCCTTGTAGCTTATGGGATACATAGGGGAGCCGTCTACATTAATTGGAATAAAATCTTTCCCGTTCAGCTTTATTTTCACTTCATATTCAATTGCTGCAGTGATCTCTTCTCTTACGGCAGCTCCCGCTGCACCTGCTCCAATCCCTAGTATAAATACCATACATAGGGCAAATACCAATAATCTTTTATTCATTCTTCTCCTCCTTATTCTATGATTTTTGTACACCGCGGGAAAGCAAGAATATGTGCTGGTATGAAAGCATCATTACTGCATTATGTCTCCCGGGTTCATCTGGCCTGCACCCGGCAGCTGCTGAGCATCATACTGACGGCTTTGGAAGAACTGTCTCATTGTATTAAGTTTAGCCATATTGATCCTGCTCCATATCCTGTTTATCATAAGCTCTGCAACAGGATTATTGATGTGTTCCATCTTGCGTCCCTTGGCGGGTTCCCCGATATCCTCAGGGTCGTATACTTCTATTGCCTCACCCTCATGGTAAAAGGTTACTTTGCCTTGCCTGACTATTGAGTTAAGCCCTATCATTTTATCAATATCCATAAAATGGTCCTCAGCCGGCTTCGGCTCCTCTGAAGCATAAGTAAAGCTTATCGGTATAAGCTCAGCCTGAGATATCCAGCTGTCCTCAAGCTGTAACTGCGATGCCCAGTCCTCCGCAGGCTGCAATTGTGATGAAGCATTAACGCCCATTTGAAGCTGCCCTGTTGGTGAAAATGTAACTGCACCGCTGCTGCTGTAACCGTTCCAGCTCCATTCAGTAGTATAATTCTTTGACAGCACAGAGGTTCCCTTGGCGTCAGGCAATGGAACTATACGTTCATTAAATTCTCTGCTCCCTACTGTCACCGGAGGAACCCAGGGCCTGCCGGATATGGGATCATAATGGTAAGAACCGGGGCTATATATACTATAGTAAGAATCATAATGTCCCTGAGTATCAACCTTCTTTGTTCCCCGCTGGTTTATTACAAGAAAGTGCTCAATTTCCCTCCTTTGATCAACAGGCCTGCCGTCTTCATCCGTATACTGCTTCCTGTCAATGGGTTCAACAATCCTTTTACCGGTAAAGCTCACGTCAGGCTTTACCTTATTCCAGGACATTACGCTGAACCCGTCGCTTGAAATCATTCCGGACACCAGATGTTCGGGTCTGAAGGGATAGTATATAGTAAATTCTCCTTTTTCGTCACATATTCCGGGGGCATAAAATGGCGGCTTTGTGAAATTCGTATTCTCAACCACCGGTTCCACATTCCCTCTGTAAGTGATGTATTCATATTCATCGGAAGGCCATTTTCTAACTTTAGCCTGACTTACATAGCCCTTGGCCTCATCATTGAAGAAATCGGCATAATCTATAGTTACAAAATTGAAGGGGAAGGTGGTTGTGACATATGCCTCTCCAAGGGACTCAAAATTCACCTTGCTTACCCATATCATATCGCCCTTTCTCATATCAAATCCCTTTTGCTTGACATTCGTAAGCACAAAGTTCCCCTTAGAATCGCTGCTGACAGGAAAAGTCTTCGTATAACCCGCATCTTCTCCTTCCGTTCTTCTAAAGGTTATCTCCAGATTCCCTTTAAAGTCCTTTACACCTTCGGATTCACTTGGTCCCGTCCATTTTGCTATATGACCCCATACGCTGTCCCTGTACGCACAGGCTTCATTGAATACAATCCTGTATCCCTTGGTATTGGGCTTCTGCATCTGATATAAATAACAAATATCGTTATAAATGTCTATCCGTTTACCAAACAAGGTGGCATAAATATCAACAATAAAGTAGACATCGATATTAATTATAAGGTCCTGTGCAACGCAATTCATACCAATACCTGCCAAAGCGGCAGCTCCTACACATTCCCATCCAAGCACCTCAAGACCTAATATAACTCCGGCCCTCATATCCATATTTATTTCTCCCGCAAGGGAAACATCCACATCCACGCCTTTGTCATAAAACTCGCAAATCGGTTTGGGAGGTGTTGGGAGATATACTACCGTACTGCCTTCGACCCCCAGCCTGTTTTTTGCCCATTGTGTCACCGAGGTAACAATCTCAATATCTCCATTAACCCCCACTACCAGGAATATTCCTCCTGTAATGCGGGCAACCTTGGCATCCAGGTCAATTCCAAATATTGGTACTATAAGATCCTTCTGCCCCCTTATCTCCGCATTGACTGTCAGATTGAGCTCCTGCCCGGTATTTACGGCAAAATAATAATCTCCTACGAATTCATACTCCGCATCAACAGTAATGCTGTCTATGCCCAAATATCCGTCAAGGGTTATTTCAACATCAAAACCATCCTCATCATAGGCGGCAAGAGGAACATCATTAAATCTGAATTCCACCAGAGGGTCAGATAAATGTTTGGGCACATATTCTTCTTTTTCCTTTTCCCCGCTTAACATACTTGTCAGCATCCTGCCGTTGTATGCTATATATTTTCTTTTTTTCAGCTGTTCCAGCCTTGACTGTTCAAGTTCAAGGTTTGGATGAAACTCACGTTTTATGGTACATTCCTCAACTCCGTTGGCATAGCCGGAAACATTACCTTTTGTCAATTTTATAGACTGTTTCGCGATCTCAAAATCTTTAAAAACCTCGTTAAGCTGGGGCCTCTTGATGGAAACAAAGTTGCTTGCAGAAGCGGCACCGGGTTTCCTTAACTTTACTTTTTCTACGGTTTTCATTGCTACACCGTTTACAGTGTCAAAATATACCTTATCCTTTTCATAGCCGGGAATTTGGGATGCAAACAGGCTGTTGTCAACTAATGCGGATTTTTCCAGCTTATCTATATTTCTTATACCCGGTACCTGCGTATTTGTACTCAACTCCTCAGGCAGCTTAAGATTTTCAAGCACAATCCCAAGCTTGTTATCTGCAAGCACTACATTATCCTGCAATTTATAGTTTACATTGAAGGTAGCCGGAGCCTCCTGAGACTGAATCTTTGGTTTTATGAATATCTCCTCAAGAGGCAAGTTGATTCCGGGGGCCGTCTGTACCTGCGGCATACTATCGGGAACTGTCTGAATAGGCAGCATATTTTGGGTGGGCACAGGCTCCTTCGAAGTATAGTCCTCGGAGGAATCCGGCTTATCCGATGAGGCTGGTGCTTTTATCGGTTGTTTGGGCGTTAACGCCTTTGTGTCCTCTGATTTTGTTCCTGGCTTTAATGACAGGTTCTGAGCTGCGTAGATAGGCTGTATTTGCGCAAATATCATAATAAAGCACAGAACAAAGGCGATAAATCTTCTGCTTTGTTCTCTCTTCATTACAGAACCTCCTTATATATTGATATCCTAATAATATCATTTTATGGTAAAATATGCTACTTGAAAAATTGCATAAAAAAAGGATGTTGCAATACCATAAAACTAGTATTTAACAATATCCTTTTACTTCGGGTTTCGGGGTTGCGAGGTATGCCTACTGTAAAAATTTATTTCTTGCCTTTGCCCGGAGGCTGCTGTCCAATATCTTCTTTCTAAGTCTTATTGACTCAGGAGTTACTTCTACAAGCTCATCTGCCGTAATAAATTCCAGGCATTCCTCAAGGCTCATCTGCTTATAAGGAGTCAGCCTCAATGCCTCATCCGACCCCGCAGCTCTCATATTTGTCACATGCTTTTTCTTGCAGACATTTACTTCTATATCGTCGGATTTTGCGTTTTCCCCAACAATCATTCCTTCATACACCTGTACCCCTGGGCCAATAAACAAGCAGCCCCTCTCCTGAGCATTGTAAAGTCCGTAAGTCGTAGTCTCGCCGCTTTCAAAGGCAACAAGAGAGCCCCGGGTTCTTTCGGGAATTTCACCCTTGTATTCCTCGTAGCCATGGAAAATATGGTGCATAGTGCCGTTACCCTTTGTATCGGTCATGAACTGTGACCTGTATCCTAATAACCCTCTTGCAGGTATTTTGAACTCAAGGCGCAAATATCCGTCGCTGCTGTTGCTCATATTCATCATTTCTGCTTTTCTGAGACCTAATTTTTCCATAACAACTCCCATGAATTCCTCGGGAATTTCAATTATAAGATGCTCTATGGGCTCGCAGATAACACCGTTTATATTCTTCATAATGACTTTAGGCTTTGATACCTGAAACTCATAACCCTGTCTCCTCATTGTTTCAATCAGTATTGAAAGGTGCAATTCTCCTCTTCCTGAAACCTCAAAGGCGTCGGGAGAATCTGTTTCCGTAAGCTTCATTGCCACATTCGTTTCCAATTCCTTGAATAATCTTGCTCTTAAATGCCTTGAAGTGACATAATTTCCTTCACGACCTGCAAAATGGCTGTCATTTACACTGAAGGTCATGGAAATTGTTGGCTCATCAATGTTGACGAAGGGTATTGCTTCAGGATTTTGAATATCGCATATGGTTTCTCCGATATTAATATCTTCTATGCCTGAAACGGCAATTATATCTCCAAGAAATGCCTCCTGGACCTCTATCCTCTTGAGTCCCATGAAGCTGTAAATTCTGTTCAGCTTGACACTCTGCAGGGTTCCGTCCCTCTTGCAGATGGCAGCACTCATGCCCGAAGCTGCTCTTCCCCTTTCAATTCTTCCTATGGCAATCCTGCCGACGTATTCATCATATTCAATAGCAGTGACAAGCATCTGAAAAGGGCCTTCCACATCTCCACTGGGAGGTTCCACATAGGATATTATCGTATCAAAAATAGGCCTTAAATCGCAAGACTCAACCTTCATATCCATTTTTGCCACTCCTTGTTTTGCAGACACATATACAATTGGAAATTCCAGCTGCTGGTCATCTGCACCAAGCTCTATGAACAAGTCTATTATTTCATCAATCACTTCTTCAATTCTCGAATCCGGCCTGTCAATTTTATTTATAACTACAATGGGCTTTAATTTTAATTCCAAAGCCTTTTTCAGGACGAAACGCGTCTGCGGCATCGGCCCCTCTGCAGCATCTACAATCAGAAGCACGCTGTTTACCATCTTCAGAACCCGTTCCACTTAACCGCCAAAATCCGCATGCCCTGGAGTATCAACTATGTTTATCTTAATATTGTTATATATTACCGCAGTGTTTTTTGCGAGTATGGTTATACCTCGCTCTCTTTCAAGATCATTTGAATCCATGACTCTTTCCAATACTTTTTCATTTGCCCTGAAGGTACCGCTCTGTCTTAAAAGTCCGTCCACCAAGGTAGTCTTGCCATGATCCACATGAGCTATTATTGCTACATTTCTAATATCTTCTCTTATTGATTTTTTCATCATATCTACTCCAGTATTTATTATCAAGTAAGGATTTTCATAGCCTTCGGAATAAGTTCAAACATAGCATCAGCTCTGCCGGGGATTTCCCCATCCACTTCAATAAGGCCCCTGCCGCTGCTTGTTACCTTAACCCTGCTTCCTCTGTAATACTTAAGCTTTGGATGGCTCATATGCTTTCCTTTATATATCAGAGGAAAGCTCTTGATAATATCAGGCTTGCTTAAATTTCCCAGGATAATTATATCAAAAACCCCATCATCCGGCATGGCATCGGGGGCCACCATCATTCCGCCGCCAAAGTATTTTCCGTTTGCAACGACTACACTGCTAATAATCTCATTTAAAATGATTTTATCATCTATTATCACTTCAAAGTTCTTATTCTCATACATAAAAACAGTGCTTATCGTTCCGAGCATGAAGGACAAAAAACCTGAAAACCTCTTTGAATGTTTGTTTACCCTGTCTGCAGTCTCTGCGCCTATGCCGATGTCCGCAACATTAAGAAAATATCTTACGGATTTATTCCCTTCCGCATCGAAAAAGCTCAAACGTCCAACATCTATTTGCCTTTCCCGGTTTCTTTGCAGAATTGCCAGAAAATCTTCTATACCTTTATTTATTCCGAGTGTTTTAATAAAGTCGCAGCCTGTTCCTCTTGAAAATACAACAAGCCTGGAATTCTCGTCAATGAGACTGCCCTTCTCAAAAAAGCCGTTGGCTACTTCATTCATTGTACCATCCCCACCGACGGATACAATTGTCTTATATCCCATCTTTAATGCCTGCCTTGAAAGCTCAGATGCATGTCCAGGGTATTCGGTCATTACAGCCTCAAATTCAAAGCCTGCATCCGATAAAGCCTTTTTATATGCAGGCCATTCCCTGGCTGTAGCTTTATTTGCCGAAGCAGGATTTACTATTATATACATATTACTTATAACATCTGTATTCATTTTTTCCATAGCATTACCCTATATTTCCATAATAATCGGAAGAATCATTGGATTTCTCTTGGTCCTTTCATATATGAAAGGACCAAGAGAAATCCAATGATTCTTCCGATTATTATGGAAATATAGGGTAATGCTATGGAAAAAATGAATACAGATGTTATAAGTAATATGTATATAATAGTAAATCCTGCTTCGGCAAATAAAGCTACAGCCAGGGAATGGCCTGCATATAAAAAGGCTTTATCGGATGCAGGCTTTGAATTTGAGGCTGTAATGACCGAATACCCTGGACATGCATCTGAGCTTTCAAGGCAGGCATTAAAGATGGGATATAAGACAATTGTATCCGTCGGTGGGGATGGTACAATGAATGAAGTAGCCAACGGCTTTTTTGAGAAGGGCAGTCTCATTGACGAGAATTCCAGGCTTGTTGTATTTTCAAGAGGAACAGGCTGCGACTTTATTAAAACACTCGGAATAAATAAAGGTATAGAAGATTTTCTGGCAATTCTGCAAAGAAACCGGGAAAGGCAAATAGATGTTGGACGTTTGAGCTTTTTCGATGCGGAAGGGAATAAATCCGTAAGATATTTTCTTAATGTTGCGGACATCGGCATAGGCGCAGAGACTGCAGACAGGGTAAACAAACATTCAAAGAGGTTTTCAGGTTTTTTGTCCTTCATGCTCGGAACGATAAGCACTGTTTTTATGTATGAGAATAAGAACTTTGAAGTGATAATAGATGATAAAATCATTTTAAATGAGATTATTAGCAGTGTAGTCGTTGCAAACGGAAAATACTTTGGCGGCGGAATGATGGTGGCCCCCGATGCCATGCCGGATGATGGGGTTTTTGATATAATTATCCTGGGAAATTTAAGCAAGCCTGATATTATCAAGAGCTTTCCTCTGATATATAAAGGAAAGCATATGAGCCATCCAAAGCTTAAGTATTACAGAGGAAGCAGGGTTAAGGTAACAAGCAGCGGCAGGGGCCTTATTGAAGTGGATGGGGAAATCCCCGGCAGAGCTGATGCTATGTTTGAACTTATTCCGAAGGCTATGAAAATCCTTACTTGATAATAAATACTGGAGTAGATATGATGAAAAAATCAATAAGAGAAGATATTAGAAATGTAGCAATAATAGCTCATGTGGATCATGGCAAGACTACCTTGGTGGACGGACTTTTAAGACAGAGCGGTACCTTCAGGGCAAATGAAAAAGTATTGGAAAGAGTCATGGATTCAAATGATCTTGAAAGAGAGCGAGGTATAACCATACTCGCAAAAAACACTGCGGTAATATATAACAATATTAAGATAAACATAGTTGATACTCCAGGGCATGCGGATTTTGGCGGTTAAGTGGAACGGGTTCTGAAGATGGTAAACAGCGTGCTTCTGATTGTAGATGCTGCAGAGGGGCCGATGCCGCAGACGCGTTTCGTCCTGAAAAAGGCTTTGGAATTAAAATTAAAGCCCATTGTAGTTATAAATAAAATTGACAGGCCGGATTCGAGAATTGAAGAAGTGATTGATGAAATAATAGACTTGTTCATAGAGCTTGGTGCAGATGACCAGCAGCTGGAATTTCCAATTGTATATGTGTCTGCAAAACAAGGAGTGGCAAAAATGGATATGAAGGTTGAGTCTTGCGATTTAAGGCCTATTTTTGATACGATAATATCCTATGTGGAACCTCCCAGTGGAGATGTGGAAGGCCCTTTTCAGATGCTTGTCACTGCTATTGAATATGATGAATACGTCGGCAGGATTGCCATAGGAAGAATTGAAAGGGGAAGAGCAGCTTCGGGCATGAGTGCTGCCATCTGCAAGAGGGACGGAACCCTGCAGAGTGTCAAGCTGAACAGAATTTACAGCTTCATGGGACTCAAGAGGATAGAGGTCCAGGAGGCATTTCTTGGAGATATAATTGCCGTTTCAGGCATAGAAGATATTAATATCGGAGAAACCATATGCGATATTCAAAATCCTGAAGCAATACCCTTCGTCAACATTGATGAGCCAACAATTTCCATGACCTTCAGTGTAAATGACAGCCATTTTGCAGGTCGTGAAGGAAATTATGTCACTTCAAGGCATTTAAGAGCAAGATTATTCAAGGAATTGGAAACGAATGTGGCAATGAAGCTTACGGAAACAGATTCTCCCGACGCCTTTGAGGTTTCAGGAAGAGGAGAATTGCACCTTTCAATACTGATTGAAACAATGAGGAGACAGGGTTATGAGTTTCAGGTATCAAAGCCTAAAGTCATTATGAAGAATATAAACGGTGTTATCTGCGAGCCCATAGAGCATCTTATAATTGAAATTCCCGAGGAATTCATGGGAGTTGTTATGGAAAAATTAGGTCTCAGAAAAGCAGAAATGATGAATATGAGCAACAGCAGCGACGGATATTTGCGCCTTGAGTTCAAAATACCTGCAAGAGGGTTATTAGGATACAGGTCACAGTTCATGACCGATACAAAGGGTAACGGCACTATGCACCATATTTTCCATGGCTACGAGGAATACAAGGGTGAAATTCCCGAAAGAACCCGGGGCTCTCTTGTTGCCTTTGAAAGCGGCGAGACTACGACTTACGGACTTTACAATGCTCAGGAGAGGGGCTGCTTGTTTATTGGCCCAGGGGTACAGGTGTATGAAGGAATGATTGTTGGGGAAAACGCAAAATCCGACGATATAGAAGTAAATGTCTGCAAGAAAAAG
The DNA here is from genome assembly GCA_012519325.1 of Gracilibacteraceae bacterium. Lineage (GTDB taxonomy): Bacteria > Bacillota > Clostridia > Lutisporales > Lutisporaceae > BRH-c25. The sequence goes on from JAAYQK010000340.1 coordinate 21,096, forward strand.
CATGTGACAAATATGAGAGCTGCGGGGTCGGATGAGGCATTGAGGCTGACTCCTTATAAGCAGATGAGCCTTGAGGAATGCCTGGAATTTATTACGGCAGATGAGCTTGTAGAAGTAACTCCTGAGTCAATAAGACTTAGAAAGAAGATATTGGACAGCAGCCTCCGGGCAAAGGCAAGAAATAAATTTTTACAGTAGGCATACCTCGCAACCCCGAAACCCGAAGTAAAAGGATATTGTTAAATACTAGTTTTATGGTATTGCAACATCCTTTTTTTATGCAATTTTTCAAGTAGCATATTTTACCATAAAATGATATTATTAGGATATCAATATATAAGGAGGTTCTGTAATGAAGAGAGAACAAAGCAGAAGATTTATCGCCTTTGTTCTGTGCTTTATTATGATATTTGCGCAAATACAGCCTATCTACGCAGCTCAGAACCTGTCATTAAAGCCAGGAACAAAATCAGAGGACACAAAGGCGTTAACGCCCAAACAACCGATAAAAGCACCAGCCTCATCGGATAAGCCGGATTCCTCCGAGGACTATACTTCGAAGGAGCCTGTGCCCACCCAAAATATGCTGCCTATTCAGACAGTTCCCGATAGTATGCCGCAGGTACAGACGGCCCCCGGAATCAACTTGCCTCTTGAGGAGATATTCATAAAACCAAAGATTCAGTCTCAGGAGGCTCCGGCTACCTTCAATGTAAACTATAAATTGCAGGATAATGTAGTGCTTGCAGATAACAAGCTTGGGATTGTGCTTGAAAATCTTAAGCTGCCTGAGGAGTTGAGTACAAATACGCAGGTACCGGGTATAAGAAATATAGATAAGCTGGAAAAATCCGCATTAGTTGACAACAGCCTGTTTGCATCCCAAATTCCCGGCTATGAAAAGGATAAGGTATATTTTGACACTGTAAACGGTGTAGCAATGAAAACCGTAGAAAAAGTAAAGTTAAGGAAACCCGGTGCCGCTTCTGCAAGCAACTTTGTTTCCATCAAGAGGCCCCAGCTTAACGAGGTTTTTAAAGATTTTGAGATCGCGAAACAGTCTATAAAATTGACAAAAGGTAATGTTTCCGGCTATGCCAACGGAGTTGAGGAATGTACCATAAAACGTGAGTTTCATCCAAACCTTGAACTTGAACAGTCAAGGCTGGAACAGCTGAAAAAAAGAAAATATATAGCATACAACGGCAGGATGCTGACAAGTATGTTAAGCGGGGAAAAGGAAAAAGAAGAATATGTGCCCAAACATTTATCTGACCCTCTGGTGGAATTCAGATTTAATGATGTTCCTCTTGCCGCCTATGATGAGGATGGTTTTGATGTTGAAATAACCCTTGACGGATATTTGGGCATAGACAGCATTACTGTTGATGCGGAGTATGAATTCGTAGGAGATTATTATTTTGCCGTAAATACCGGGCAGGAGCTCAATCTGACAGTCAATGCGGAGATAAGGGGGCAGAAGGATCTTATAGTACCAATATTTGGAATTGACCTGGATGCCAAGGTTGCCCGCATTACAGGAGGAATATTCCTGGTAGTGGGGGTTAATGGAGATATTGAGATTGTTACCTCGGTGACACAATGGGCAAAAAACAGGCTGGGGGTCGAAGGCAGTACGGTAGTATATCTCCCAACACCTCCCAAACCGATTTGCGAGTTTTATGACAAAGGCGTGGATGTGGATGTTTCCCTTGCGGGAGAAATAAATATGGATATGAGGGCCGGAGTTATATTAGGTCTTGAGGTGCTTGGATGGGAATGTGTAGGAGCTGCCGCTTTGGCAGGTATTGGTATGAATTGCGTTGCACAGGACCTTATAATTAATATCGATGTCTACTTTATTGTTGATATTTATGCCACCTTGTTTGGTAAACGGATAGACATTTATAACGATATTTGTTATTTATATCAGATGCAGAAGCCCAATACCAAGGGATACAGGATTGTATTCAATGAAGCCTGTGCGTACAGGGACAGCGTATGGGGTCATATAGCAAAATGGACGGGACCAAGTGAATCCGAAGGTGTAAAGGACTTTAAAGGGAATCTGGAGATAACCTTTAGAAGAACGGAAGGAGAAGATGCGGGTTATACGAAGACTTTTCCTGTCAGCAGCGATTCTAAGGGGAACTTTGTGCTTACGAATGTCAAGCAAAAGGGATTTGATATGAGAAAGGGCGATATGATATGGGTAAGCAAGGTGAATTTTGAGTCCCTTGGAGAGGCATATGTCACAACCACCTTCCCCTTCAATTTTGTAACTATAGATTATGCCGATTTCTTCAATGATGAGGCCAAGGGCTATGTAAGTCAGGCTAAAGTTAGAAAATGGCCTTCCGATGAATATGAATACATCACTTACAGAGGGAATGTGGAACCGGTGGTTGAGAATACGAATTTCACAAAGCCGCCATTTTATGCCCCCGGAATATGTGACGAAAAAGGAGAATTTACTATATACTATCCCTTCAGACCCGAACATCTGGTGTCCGGAATGATTTCAAGCGACGGGTTCAGCGTAATGTCCTGGAATAAGGTAAAGCCTGACGTGAGCTTTACCGGTAAAAGGATTGTTGAACCCATTGACAGGAAGCAGTATACGGATGAAGACGGCAGGCCTGTTGATCAAAGGAGGGAAATTGAGCACTTTCTTGTAATAAACCAGCGGGGAACAAAGAAGGTTGATACTCAGGGACATTATGATTCTTACTATAGTATATATAGCCCCGGTTCTTACCATTATGATCCCATATCCGGCAGGCCCTGGGTTCCTCCGGTGACAGTAGGGAGCAGAGAATTTAATGAACGTATAGTTCCATTGCCTGACGCCAAGGGAACCTCTGTGCTGTCAAAGAATTATACTACTGAATGGAGCTGGAACGGTTACAGCAGCAGCGGTGCAGTTACATTTTCACCAACAGGGCAGCTTCAAATGGGCGTTAATGCTTCATCACAATTGCAGCCTGCGGAGGACTGGGCATCGCAGTTACAGCTTGAGGACAGCTGGATATCTCAGGCTGAGCTTATACCGATAAGCTTTACTTATGCTTCAGAGGAGCCGAAGCCGGCTGAGGACCATTTTATGGATATTGATAAAATGATAGGGCTTAACTCAATAGTCAGGCAAGGCAAAGTAACCTTTTACCATGAGGGTGAGGCAATAGAAGTATACGACCCTGAGGATATCGGGGAACCCGCCAAGGGACGCAAGATGGAACACATCAATAATCCTGTTGCAGAGCTTATGATAAACAGGATATGGAGCAGGATCAATATGGCTAAACTTAATACAATGAGACAGTTCTTCCAAAGCCGTCAGTATGATGCTCAGCAGCTGCCGGGTGCAGGCCAGATGAACCCGGGAGACATAATGCAGTAATGATGCTTTCATACCAGCACATATTCTTGCTTTCCCGCGGTGTACAAAAATCATAGAATAAGGAGGAGAAGAATGAATAAAAGATTATTGGTATTTGCCCTATGTATGGTATTTATACTAGGGATTGGAGCAGGTGCAGCGGGAGCTGCCGTAAGAGAAGAGATCACTGCAGCAATTGAATATGAAGTGAAAATAAAGCTGAACGGGAAAGATTTTATTCCAATTAATGTAGACGGCTCCCCTATGTATCCCATAAGCTACAAGGGCAGCAATTATCTTCCGGTAAGGGCATTAGCCAACGCCCTTTCAGTTGCCGTGGATTATGATCCTGTCAACAGAGTAATATACCTTGGAGAAAAAGACAGGATTCCTCTTGAAGGTAAGGACTATGTAAAAAACTATACAAGTCAGTTCAGTACCGACAAAAACCAGCTAAATGTAAATGGAAAGCAATATGACTGGGGTATAGTATACACAGGAACAGAAGGTTATTATGAATTCAGCGGTTTTATATATCCTAACGGCAAATATCAAAAATTCGGCGGGGTGGCCTGCATGAACGATATGGACAACAGTACTGATGAAGTTACAATAAGAATAAGAGAGAAGGACTATGAGGGTAAAGTGCTTAAAGAGCTGGTGGTGCATAAGGGTGAATCCATACCCTTCGAAATTGATATTCCCAACATAAAAACCCTTTATATACAGAATCTGGTCTACGATAGAGTTCCAAAATCCACAAACCCAGATCAAATGCTAATTGCTGAACCTTATTTCAAATAAGCTGCTTTTAATAAAGCCGGACAGTTTATGAAGGAAAACCCTTCAAACTGCCCGGCTTTTTCATGCTATTATTAAACTTGTCAAAATATGTTGAGCATTATATAATTAATTAGATGTTTTACATTAAACATTTTCATTCATATGTCGTGAAATGATAAATCGTTTTTAGTGACATATATATTAAAGAAAGAAGTGCTTGCATATGAGAAAAAAAGCAAGGTTTAGCATTTTAAGGTTCTTGTTGTTCTGCTTACTGATTACCGCAGCTTCTGCCTATATGTATTATAACAACGGGCTGGACGCATTAAATAAAATTGAAGCAAATGCAAAAGAAATAGTGATACCAAAAGGCAGTACAGTCAAATCAATATCTAAAATACTTAAAGATGAAAATATGATAAAGGACAGCTTTGTTTTTGAGCTGTATTGCAAGATAAATGAAAAATCAGATAAGATAAAGGCAGGTAAATACCGAATCAGCAATTCAATGGAGGTTCCTGAAATAGTTGAAGTCCTTGTTTCAGGAAAAGCTCTTATTGATACAGTGAGGTTCACAATACCCGAAGGATACAATCTGGCTCAGATAGTTGATAAAATAAACAGTCTTGGGGTTGTAAGCTCCGAGAGTATAAATGAGGCATTAAAAGCCGGCAGATATGAATATGAGTTCATAGAACAAATACCTGACAGGGAAAACAAACTGGAAGGATATTTGTTTCCGGACACATACGAAATATACAGGGATACAACGGCAGAGGCCATTATCAAAAAGCTTCTGGGCCGTTTTGACGATGTATTTACGGAGGAATTCAGAAAAAGAGCGGAAGAACTGAATATGAGCATCGATCAAGTGGTTACCCTTGCTTCAATTATAGAAAGAGAAGCAAAGCTGGATTCGGAAAGAAAGCTTATATCAGGAGTATTTCATAACAGGCTGAAAAGGAAAATGCTGCTTCAAAGCTGCGCCACCGTTCAATATTTGCTAAAAGAGCCGAAGGAAGAATTGCTTTATGAGGACTTGGAGATTGATTCGCCATATAACACATATAAATACCCGGGTTTGCCTCCAGGGCCCATCGCATCCCCAGGCCTTGCGGCAATAGAGGCAGCACTGTATCCTGAGAAAACAGACTTTTTATATTTTTTTGCACGGAATGACGGTTCCCATGTTTTTACAAAGACCTTTGATGAGCATATTAATGCCCAGAATAAATATAGAAAGTAATCCAAAAACTATAGAAGAATGCGTCGCATTCTTCTATTTATGCGAGGTGATAATGTGGCAAACATAAATTACGACTATATTGACAGGTTCCTGCTAGGAATGATACCTGAACAAAGTGGGATATTAAAGGAAATGGAAGAGTATGCAAAGGAGAACAATGTTCCCATCATTACTCCCGATATAGCACGTTTGCTGACAGTGCTTATAAAGTCTGCCAATGTAAGGACAATACTGGAGATAGGTACGGCAATAGGTTATTCTGCCGTTCATGTGTGCCTGTGTGCGGGAGAAGGATGCGCTATCACTACAATTGAAAGGAATGAGGAATCGGCAGGCATCGCATCGGATTTTATAAAGAAGGCAGGTATGGAGGATAGAATCAAAATTGTAACAGGGGATGCAGAAGTAATATTAAATGATATACCCGGCAGTTTTGATATGATATTTGTAGATGCAGCTAAAGGGCAGTATATGGATTTTATGAAGAAAAGCATAGACAAGCTGAGGATCGGAGGATTGTTCGTATGTGATAATGTGCTTTTCAGAGGAATGGTAGCCGATAGGAGTTTGCTTATCAGAAGAAAAATCACCATTGTAAAAAGGCTAAAAAAGTTTCTGAGCTTCATTTCCTCTTGTGAGAGCCTGGCGACTGCGATTATCCCAATGGGGGACGGCATATCCATAAGCTGCAAGCTTAAGGAGGTGGAATTCAATGAATAGACCGGAAATACTCGCTCCCGCGGGAAATCTTGAAAAATTGAAGATGGCAGTAATTTATGGAGCCGATGCGGTATATATCGGCGGTGAAAAATATGGCCTGAGGGCTGCCGCAGGAAATTTTACACTTGATGAAATCAAAGAAGGTGCTAAGTTTGCACATGATAACGGCAGAAGAGTATACGTCACCGTAAACATTATTCCCCATAATGAAGATTTGGAAGGATTGGAGGAATATTTAAAAAGCCTGGAAGATGCGGGAGCCGATGCACTTATTGTATCAGATCCCAGCATTATCATGACGGCCAGGGAAGCAGTGCCTGATATGCCGCTTCACCTGAGCACCCAGGCGAGCAATACTAATTATAAAAGTGCGGAGTTCTGGCACATTCAAGGAATAAAAAGGATTGTGCTGGCAAGAGAATTAAGCTTTGAAGAAATAAGGGAAATCATAAGCAAGTCTTCGGAAGGCTTGGAATTTGAGGCATTTGTACATGGAGCAATGTGCATTTCATACTCAGGCAGATGCTTGCTCAGCAATTACATGACAGGCAGGGATGCAAACAGGGGTGAATGTGCGCAGCCTTGCAGGTACAAGTACTATGTTATGGAAGAAAAGCGTCCCGGACAGTATATGCCGGTTGATGAAGACAATCGAGGGACATATATATTTAATTCCAGAGATTTATGCATGATCGAATACATACCGGAGTTGGTGGAGTCAGGGTTAAAAAGCCTGAAAATTGAAGGCAGGATGAAAAGCTCATATTATGTGGCATCTGTTGTCAGAGCATACAGAATGGCTTTGGACAGCTACATTTCAGATCCTTCCAAATATGAATTCAGGAAAGAATGGCTTGATGAGCTTTCAAAGGCCAGCCACAGAGAATTTGGCACAGGCTTTTATTTCGGCAAGCCCGGTCCGGAAGGACAGATTTATGAATCCGGTTCATATATAAGGGATTATGCTTTTGTGGGTTTGGTGCTGGATTATGATAACAAGACAGGTATTGCAACTGTAGAGCAAAGAAACAAAATGCTTGTAGGAGACGAGATTGAGGTAATCGGGCCCCGAAGGGAGATGTTCACCCAAATAATCGAAAAAATGTGGAATGATGAGGGCATTGAAATAACGGCCGCTCCGCACCCTCAGCAAATTGTAACAATTAAAATGAAGAAGCCCGTTGAAAGGCATGATATATTGAGAAGGGAGCGAAAAGATGGTGAGTGATGGAAATTATAAGAAACCTCTTATAATTGGAATAGCAGGAGGAACAGGCTCAGGCAAGAGTACTGTTTCCAAGGCAATTTTGGACAGTATACCGGAGAAAAATGTAGTGATAATAGAACAAGACTGCTATTATAAGGATCAAAGCCATCTGCCTCCTGCAGAAAGGGTGAATGTGAATTATGACCACCCCCTGGCTTTTGATAATGAGCTTCTGATAGACCATGTATTAAAGCTTATTAATGGACAAGCCATTGAAAAGCCTCAGTACGATTTCACAGTACATAACAGAAAAAAAGAAACATTGATGGTTGAGCCGAAAGACGTAATAATTCTGGAAGGCATTTTGATTCTGGATTCTCCAAAGCTAAGGGAATTAATGGATATTAAGATTTTTGTTGATACGGATGCTGATGTGAGGATTATAAGAATAATAACCAGAGATATGAGGGAAAGGGGCAGATCACTGGAATCAGTAATCAACCAATACCTGAATGTTGTCAAGCCGGCACACAACGAGTTCTGCGAGCCTACAAAAAGATATGCGGACATCATTATACCTGAAGGAGGCTACAATAAAGTAGCGATTGATATAATGGTTACAAAGGTCAAATCGATTATTGAATAACCTCCCACAATCTGACAATACTAAGATTGAGGGAGGTTTTGTCATGACCGGAATTATGAAGCTATTAAGTAAAAAAGCTGAATCAGCGAACAATAAAGGAGAAGAAAACAGGGATATGGAGCTCCTTACGCTTCCGGGTACCAGACTGTATAGAAAGAATAATTATATGCTCATTCATAAGAAAAGGCTTCAGCTAATAGGCATTTTGTTCATTGCTGCATACGGGCTTCTGTTGTGCAGGCTTTTCTACATTCAGGTATATAAGGGCAGATACTACAGTGAAAGGGCTGTTAGGCAGAGAATGGTACATATACCTATTTCCTCAAACAGAGGGATAATATATGACAGAAATATGATACCGATTACTGATAGAGAAATCAAAAAAGTTGTTATTGCTTATCCGACTTTTGTACATGATAAAACAGCGGCGATTGAAAGTATTTCCAAAGCTTGCGGCATTAAAAAGGAAGATGTTGAAAAGAAAATGACAGGTTCTGCAGATACGGTGGAGTTCGTATGTGAGGCCGGGCAGAACGAATATATGTCTCTTATTGAAAGCGGCAGGATAAGAGGTGTGATAGCCGTAGAAAAAAGGCTGAGGTATTCCGACGATAATATTGCAAGGCATGTAATAGGCTATATAGGGAAAACGGATAAAATAGGCCAAATGGGTATTGAAAAAAGCATGAACAGTTACTTGGAAAGCAGCGGCAGCGACAGCATTGCAGCCGTAGTGGACAGCGGAAAGAATATCATACGGGGATTGGGCTTCAGGAAGGTTGAAGCTTCAGAAGACGGTGTAAGCTACAGCTTGAAGCTTACGCTTGATTATCATATTCAGAACATAATAGAAACTGCAATGGAAAGAGAAAATATTCAAGGCTCAATTGTAGTAATGGATGTCAAGAATGGTGATATATTGGGAATGGCAAGCAAGCCTGATTTTGATCAGGATAGCGTGGACAAATACATAAAGAGCAGCGGAAATGAGCTTATCAATAAATCTATTTGGCAATTTGATCTGGGCTCAATATTCAAGACTGTTGTGGCTGCAGCTGCAATAGAAGGAGGATATGTAAATACGGAACAAAAATATGAATGCCATGGATATATAGATGTAGGCGGCAGCAGGATAAAGTGTGCAACTCACAAAACTCATGAAGGAAGAGAGATTAATATGAAAGAAGCTTTTGCCCTGTCCTGCAACAGTACATACATACAAATAGGGATGGAAACAGGTGCGGAAAACATATTGGAAATGGCTGAAAAACTGGGCTTCGGACAAAAACTGTGCTTTACCATACCGGAAGAAAAACCCGGTTACATACCTGGCGTTCAAGAGGACGGCATAGGGAATATATCCATAGGACAAGGGAAAATTCAGGTTACACCTCTGCAGGTAACATGTATGATGGCCACTATTGCAAACAATGGTATCAGGAATGATCCGCAGCTAATAGATTCACTTATTACGGAAAAGGGGCTGACAGTTAAAAAGCTGGAAAGATCCAGACCACAGATTGTACTGAATCCCATTACCTCAATGCTGTTGAAGTATATGCTACGTGAAGTAACAGTATCAGGAACCGGGAAGCAAGCAAATATCGAGGAACTTGGAGGCAGCTGCGGCAAGACCAGTTCAGCCCAGACTGGAATAAATGAAGGGGAGGTTGTTCATGGTTGGTTTGCAGGTTTTGTACCATATAAAAATCCAAAGTATGCCATAACTGTATTCATATATAACGGACAGTCGGGGGGAAGTGCAGCAGCTCAGTTATTTAAGGAGGTGGCTTCAAAAATACTAACCACCGTTAAGAGGTAGAAATATTTAGATATACATAAAAATTTTTATGTTAAATATGTATACAGGCACACATTCAGAATGAAAATCATATAATTCTAGTAGGCGAAGTTTTCCACTGTATAAACCTTGTTCTTATGGACTTGTACATGGCAGACTTCTTTAAAATTCGGAGGTGTGCTTCTTTGCTTTTCCTTATAGCCTCTCTTATCGTTTTCACAATCAAGGATCTATGCCTTTTATTCGGTTATATCCAAAATGTAAATTCATTTCCACAGCCTCTTACAGCTGAAGAGGAGCAGTATTATCTTGAAGAATACAAAAAGGGCAGCGAAGACGCAAAAAATATACTGATAGAACGAAATCTAAGACTTGTCGCACACATAGTCAAAAAATATGTAAATACGGGAAGAGAAATTGATGACTTGATTTCCATTGGAACTATAGGCCTCATTAAAGCAATAATAACCTTTGACGAGGAGAAGGGTACAAGACTTGCAACCTATGCCGCAAGATGCATAGAGAATGAGATTCTTATGACTATCAGGGCTTCTAAGAAAACAAAAACTGAAGTTTCCCTCCATGATCCCATCGGGATTGACAAAGAAGGAAATGAAATCAGTTTAATTGATATATTAGGAAGCGATTCGGACGTAATACTGGATGAGGTAGAACTCAAGATTCAGATAAAGAAGCTGTATCAAAGAATGGATACAGCCCTGAAAAAAAGAGAACGGCTGGTTCTTGAGCTTAGGTACGGACTGCTTAACGGAATCAGCAAAACTCAAAGGGAAATAGCCGACATGCTGGGAATTTCCAGATCATATGTATCCAGAATAGAAAACAGAGCAATCAGAAAGCTGCACAAAGAACTTTACAATGAAAACAGTTAAGAATAGAATAGAGATACAGGGTAACGAGCGGTGTTTGCGGCAGCATTTATCCAATATATGCAATTGAGGGAAGATATGAAGAACAGGTTAAAACCGGATATTTATCTGAATTCGGTATATGAACTGGATACGGCTTCATTGAAGGCATATGGAATCAATGCAATTATAATTGATATTGACAATACTTTGGTTTCTTGGGATACAAGAGAGCCGGACGATAAGGTAAACGAGCTTGTACGAAGATTGGGATGTGAAGGCTTTAAAATCTGTATTTTATCAAATAATTCAAGAAAAAGAGTGGAAGAATTCAATAAATGCTTGAACCTGCCTGCAATTCACAAAGCAATTAAGCCGAGCAAGACAGCTTTTAGAAGGGCTATGAAGCTTATGGGTTCGGCGCCTTCAGATACGGCGGTAATAGGAGATCAGCTTTTTACAGACGTACTGGGAGGAAATCGCATGGGATTGTTTACCATACTTGTGTCACCCATCAGCGATAAGGAATTTATATGGACAAGAATAGTCCGAAAGCTGGAAAGGCGTATTCTGAAAAAATATCATAATAATGAATAAGAAGAATTATTGGCAATAAATAAAATCCTGTGAGTATTTGCAGGATTTTATTTATTACTTGTAGAAAGAAGAACATTGAAAAAACAGGAAATTTTTTAAAACCGGCAGTCTGTATTAATAATTAAGGAGGACGGGAAATGTATAAATTAAAAAACTATATGGAGGATTTGGTATCGAAAAAGGCTGATGAAATATTAGAAACTATGGACATCTGTAAATGTGAAAAATGCAGACTGGACGTAATTGCATTGTCTTTAAACAGCCTTCCTTCAAAGTACGTTGTATCTGCCAAAGGGGAGCTATATGCAAAGGTCAGACAGTTGGAACAGCAGTTTGACATAGATGTTGAGACTGCCATTGTGAAAGCGGCGATTTTTGTAAACAAGAACCCCAAGCACAGTATAGAGGAATAAGCATGTATATAGTGATGGATGTAAGGGTAAATTGAAATCATACAAACCTATGGCGTATTATAATTAACAGCTTAAGGAGCGCAAAATGATAAAATTCGGACCATCGGGTAATTCGGATATTTTTTACAAGCAAGGCTATAAAAGCCCTCTGGATATGCCTGCCTGGCTTAGAAACATGGGACTTGATGCTTATGAGTACTCCTGTGCAAGAGGAGTCAGAATTAAGGCTGATACTGCAGAACAGCTGGGAGCTGCCGCAAAAGAAAACGGAATCTGTGTGAGTGTGCATGCTCCATATTATATAAATCTTGCATCTGAGGATTCTGAAGTTGTTAAGAAATCCTTCAAATATATTACTGATACTTCAAGTGCAGCAGAACTGATGGGAGCATCACGTGTTGTAATTCATCCGGGTTCTCTGGGAAAGCTGACCAGAGATAAAGCCTTGGCAAATATTCGGAGTAATTTATATAAAGTATTGGAAATAATAAATAAGAATGGGATTAATGTTTCACTTTGTCCTGAGACCTTGGGGAAGAAGAATCAAATGGGAACGCTGGAGGAAATACTGGAGCTTTGCCTCTTAGATAGTTCCTTAATACCCACTATTGATTTTGCACATCTCCATGCTCTTGGTTCAGGCGCTCTTAAGAACAGGAGTAATTATGAAAGGGTATTTGAGAGGATATTCACTGTTCTTGGAGAAGAAAGAGGAAGATTGATACATATGCATTACAGCAGGGTAGAGTATACTGAAAAAGGCGGAGAAAAAAAGCACTGGTCCTATGAGGATACTGACTACGGCCCTGAATTCGAGCCTCTTGCGGAATGCCTTATAAAGTATAAAATTCATGGAACAATTATCTGCGAGTCAAGAGGAACTATGGCAGAGGATGCCATAAAGATAAAAAAAATATACGAAGGATTGGCAAAGGAGCACTTGTACCCTTTGGAAAAATTATGTTAATATTAAAACAACGGATAATTTAATTGGCAATATGTCTTAAATTTTTGGGAGGAGTTTAGTATTGAAGTGAATAGAATTCAAAACCTGAGAAAACTCATGTCCGGAAATATGATGGAAGGTGTGCTTGTATATTCTCCGGAAAACAGAAGATATTTAAGCGGGTTTACAGGTTCTGCAGGATTTTTAGTAATCGGAAAAGAAAGCATGGATTTTGTGACTGACTTCAGATATATGGAACAGGCGGAATCCCAGTGCAAAGGCTGGAAGGTTGCCATACATGGAGGCAACCCTATGGAAAAGCTGGCCGAAGTCATAAGCAAAGCCGGCATTAAGAGACTGGGCTTTGAGGAGGATTTCATGACCGTGATGTTTCGTGACGATTTAAAGAAGTCCTTGCCGGAAATTAAGCTGATACCGGCCAGAAGTATATTTGTAAAATTGAGAATTAAGAAGGATAATTCAGAAATAGAAAATATCTGCAAGGCTGCAGCTATTGCAGATGAAGCTTTTAAGCATATATTAGGCTATATCAGGCCCGGCTTGAGTGAGGCAGAAGTGGCATTGGAACTGGAGTATTTTATAAAGAAAAGGGGATCTTCCGGTATTGCCTTTGAGACTATTGTAGCTTCCGGTATAAGATCATCACTCCCCCATGGAATTGCTTCCGAGAAAAAAATAGAAGCTATGGAATTCTTGACACTGGATTTCGGTTGCGTTTATAATGGATATTGTTCAGATATGACAAGAACAGTATTTATAGGCAAAGCGACCAGGAAGCACAGGGAAATCTATGATACCGTACTTAGAGCAAATGCAGAAGTATTAAAGGGCTTAAGGCCGGGGATAACCGGCAGAGAAGCGGATAAGATTGCAAGAGATATTATTTCAAATGCAGGCTATGGAGAGTATTTCGGCCACGGACTCGGCCACGGAGTGGGGATTGCAATTCACGAGGATCCAAAGCTGAGCATTGTTGGAAATATTGTTCTGGAAGCAGGTATGGTAGTAACCGATGAACCGGGTATATATATTCCAGGCTTCGGCGGCGTAAGGATAGAGGATCTGGTACTGATTACAGAGACCGGAGCTGAAACCATCAGCAAGTCAACAAAGGAGCTGATAGAGCTATAATTAAATAAATAACAATTATATGGAGGGATATGATTTATGATATCAGCTGGTGAATTTAGAAAAGGTCTTACTTTTGAAATGGATGGACAAATATATACAATAGTAGATTTTCAGCATGTTAAGCCTGGAAAGGGAGCTGCATTTGTAAGAACAAAAATAAAGAATATAATAACCGGTGGAGTAACTGAAAGGACATTTAATCCGACAGATAAGTATCCCAAGGCACATATTGAAAGAAAAGCCATGCAGTATTTATATGAAGACGGAGGGCTTTATTATTTCATGGATAATGAAACCTATGAGCAGATACCTCTTAACAATGATCAGGTAGAGGATGCAATTATTTATCTTAAGCCTAATGACACAGCCAATATAAAATTTTATAAGGGTGAAGCTTTTTCAGTAGAACCCGAAAATTTTGTGGAATTGGAAGTAATTCAGACGGAGCCAGGCTTCAAAGGGGATACCGCTACCGGAGCAACTAAGCCTGCTACTGTAGAAACAGGGGCAGTTATAAATGTTCCTCTATTTGTTAACATTGGCGATATGATCAGAATAGATACGAGAACCGGAGAATATATGGAAAGACTTTAAGCCGGACAAATACGGGTGATATGCAACCCACGTAATGCATATAGTAGTCGATACTGGAAAGAATACAGAGAGTAAATAAAAATAAGGAGGAGTACATATGGAATACCTATTTGAAAGGGTAGCTTATCTTAAAGGCCTGGCAGAAGGAATGAAAGTAGATGAGTCAACAGATCAGGGCAAGTTAATATCTAAAATTATAGATGTATTAAGTGATTTTGCAGATGCGGTTAATGAGCTGAACGAATCACAGAATGAGCTGGATGAATATGTGGAGGCTATAGATGAAGATCTTTCAGCATTAGAGGATGACTTATGCTGTGATGAAGATGACGAATATGAAGAGCTTGACGACGAAGATGATTATGACTATGTTGAGGTTGAGTGCCCTCATTGCAAGGAGTTTGTTTATTTAGACGAAAAACTTTTGGAAAGCGGTGAAAACGTTAGTTGTCCTAATTGTCATGAGTCCATCAATTTTGAATGTGAATGCGGCTGCGAATGCGGTCATGACCACGAATAACCGACAAAGAAAATTGGGCTTAAGCTCCGATTGAATACAAGATTCAATCGGAGCTTTTTTTATACTTTTTTATACCGCAGTAATTATTTCAAAACCGCTGACATATCTATAGAACAAATTAAGATTTGTACAAAGGACAGATGTTTTATGAACAATAGTATTAAGATACTTGAGGTTCTGGAATATTTGCCGAAGCATATAAGAGCGATGATAAAGAGGATTCCTGAAAAAGTACTTGAGGATGTGGAAGAAATCCGATTGAGACTGGCAAAACCCTTATGCATAACAGGCAGCAGTACAGAGTTTTTCATTACTGAGGAGGGTTATGCCGTATCTGAGGCAGATAAAGCATATTTGGTAAAGGAGGATGACTTGAAATGTGCGTTGCAGCTTGTAAGCAACTTTTCGATGTACTCGGTGGAGGAGGAACTGAGAAACGGTTTTATAACTGTTAGCGGAGGACATCGGGTAGGGGTATGCGGCCGTACGGTGGTAGACAACGGAAAGGTAAAGACTCTGAAGGACATAAGCTATATGAATTTCAGAATAGCAAAGCAGGTGATAGGCGCTTCAGATAAGATTGCAGGTTACCTGATACAATATCCTGACAGTATATACAACACTCTTATAATATCGCCTCCTCAATGCGGCAAAACTACATTACTGAGAGATTTGGTCAGAAAATTCAGCAGTGGAAGCGAAGATATGATGTTCAAAGGAATGAAGATTTCATTAGTTGATGAGCGCTCTGAAATAGCTGCCTGCAGTATGGGAATTCCCAGAAACGACATAGGGATAAGGACAGATGTACTGGATGGCTGCCCAAAAGCAGAAGGAATAATAATGATGATAAGATCTATGTCTCCGGAGATAGTGGCTACCGATGAAATAGGAAG
>JAAYQK010000341.1 GCA_012519325.1 Gracilibacteraceae bacterium
ACCGAACAGCTCGTTCCCTACAGATAAACGAAGGACTGCCGCCTCGTCAAGCATTTTGTATGTATTCGGCGTATAGGTATCCGCTTTATCAAACGCAATAAATATTTGTTTGCCACTTTTTGCACTTTCCCGATATAGCCGGAGTATTTGCTCAAAGTCGGCATCCTCTATACGTTTAACAATACTTGAATCATGGATTAACACAGGAACGGGAGTCAATGTCAGCATACTCAAGTCATAAACTACAAGACTTTTGAATGCCGTTCCCTCGCTCTTATCATCCGGTGTTTCAAACTCAAATGTTTTATCCGGATTCAGCGTCAATTCAGGAGAAGTCCTGTCGCCTCCTGTAATAATATCGTTAATGCGTTTCATTTCCGCATTCACTTCCGCCTGAGCCGCAGCAAGGGCCTCCTCCTGGCGTTTTCGGAGATTCGCCAACAGATGCTCTATCTCCTTACGCTTTTCCATTTGTTCCAATTCGCTTTTTAGTGTCTCGTTTTCTTCGTGCAGCTTTTCAATCTCCCGTGATACACGGGCATATTGAGTCAAAATAGATTGCGAGAGTGATTTAGCAATTCCGGACTCCTCAATTTGTTTCTCATAAGCCGCAATATCGGCATCTATATATTCGATTTGCGGAGTCAGCCGGGCTATCTCCGCTTCGATGTCTGCACGAAGGAAACGGTTAATCTTAGCGTGAAAAGCCTCAACGTCAGTAAAAGCATCAATTTTAGCATCGGGGAAAAAGCGGAGCAGAGCCGAAAAATCTTTTTCCAGCACTCCGTCATTGCCTGGCATATTGTTGCGGACAGCATTAAGCTGCGATATAAGACGGCTTTTCCGCCGGTTCAGTTTTCCTAATTCTCCTTTGATTTCTGCAAGCCGCTCTGCTTGTTGCGGGTCGATACCCAAAGCACGCAGATTGGCTTCTTCGTTTTGTTTGCACAGTTTTTCTCTGCGTTTTTCCAGCCCTGCTATCTTTTCATTGTTCTCAGAAATAGCCGATGTAATGTCCGATACGGAGCGTTCAGCCTGCTTGTTTGGCTTAATGCCGTAGCTGTCCTCAGCCGTTTTCAGGTTTTGGATGTCTTCATATCTATCCAATAGCTTCATAAGGTACTCTACCGCTGTTGCCATGGGTTCACGCTCGCCTTGTAAGGGCCTGCGTTCGTTATGGCTCCCATGTCCGTAAATCCTGAAAAATCTTCCAACAATTTCTCTGAAAGAAATCCCCTTTAAAAGTATCTTATACTCGTGAAACAGCCATTCACGATACCTCGACACAGGCATTTCCTCTATGACATGAAATTTGCTGTCACAACGATTCACAATCGACGGGCGATTGGTGCTTCGTGAAAAAAAGTATGTAGAACCATCAAACTCAAAAACAAAATTGATTGTATGATGATCAACATGTGCGATCACATCTTTTGCGGATTTCGGGTAATCGTCCCCACCAAATACAAAATCCAATATAAGCAAAAAGGTGGACTTCCCTATGGCATTACTGCCATCCGAACTGCCAAGGACAACATTAAGGCCGGCTCGGAAGTCTTCCGGTTGAGTTTTAAACTTATCGCAGATTATCCGCTTTAACATAGTGAAGCACCTCCATCCCGTCAGGTATTTCTATCCGTCCGAGCTTGTACAGGCAATCAAGGGCATCAAGAAAGACGCTTATTTCCGATACTTTTGTTTTTGTCGCTTCAAGCAGCTCGTGCGGGGTCATATCCCGCTCTTCTAATTTCTCCAAAATAGGTGCGAAAAGGGCAATGACGCTATCGGAGAAAGAATTAACTTTGCTTGGCATTTTCATTGAACAAATCACACCTTTTCACTAAATATCCAACGATAATCTCGCAAGCGTCTTTATATCTTTGACCGACTTGCGAGTATAATTTTTCAACCAAAAGATCCATTATGTATTCCTGTGGATCAACGATATCCGGTTTTTGCTGTATTCCGCTTTCAAGTAGTATGGAGGCGGATTTCATCAATTCTCCGAATATATTTGTGTCAAACCCGATTTCCTGCTCAAGGCGGGAGCATGTTTCCTTTACGGTCTTATACAGTCGAGCCATGCTCGCATTTATCTTGTCTTTTAAAAACGGCTCATGAATCTTGCGCTCAATCTCAACCAAATCCTTAATGTTGGTCGGTTCCAGTCCTTTTGCATTCTTCATTGTTGATTGTCAATAGAATTGACCCACTTTGTGCACATAAAATTGACCCAACGATAGAAAAAAATAATAAAATAATATAACACTAGGAAAGAACAATTTAAACTTAAAAAAGCATGCGGCCATGAGCCTACAGGTCAACTGTTACCTGATTTTATTTTACCTTTGAGTCGATAGCTTGTACCGTTGATATAGAAAATTCGGGCGTGATGAACAAGACGGTCAATTATTGCAGCGGCCACTACCTGATCAGAAAATATCTCCCCCCATTCGTTAAAGTTATAGTTGCTGGTGATAATAATACTTCCTTTTTCATAACGCATCGAAACTAAACGGAAGAGTAAGTTGGCCTGTTCATTACTCACGGGCATATAACCAAGCTCGTCTATGATTAAAAGGTTAAGACGAGAATAACTCAAAAGTTTGTCCGTCAGGCTACCATCCCTTAAGCTGAGCATCAATTCTTCTAACAGCTTCTGGGCCGTGATGAATGCTACACGATACTTGGCCATACATGCTTTAATGCCTAGTGCCACAGACAGATGAGTTTTGCCGACGCCGGGCGGACCTAAGAAAATTACATTTTCTTTTTTTTCAATAAAGTCCAAAGAACTTAAGGCGATAATTTCTTTTTCCCGTAGTGACGGTTGAAAACTAAAGTCAAATTCCTCTAGTGTTTTAATAAAGGGAAAACGGGCT
>JAAYQK010000342.1 GCA_012519325.1 Gracilibacteraceae bacterium
AACTATTTTTTCTATTATTATGTTCAGTTCTTTTCTGATAAAGTGAACCGAATAGTCAAAGTAATTTTTTATTCCCACTCTTGACAGTTTTTCCTTTTCTCGGTCATATTGGTCTTCAGGCAGATAAAATGTCAGCTCCAAAGGAAATTTCAAAGGAATATCAGAATCACATTCCTCCAAAAAATGCAAGAGCTCCGGGTCAATATCCCTTTTCTTGATGGGCGAAGGGTCCCAGCCGTTGAATATCTCATTATAATCAATCAGCGAGACCTCAATAATGTATGCATTTGTTTCCGGATTCATTTTATATATCTGCTTCAGATAGTTTTTCTTTTTCTTGAGCATACTGTCCTCCGTATGTGAAATGAGCGCCTGCTTAAGTATATATTATCCCAATTTTTGTATCTTGTAAACTTTCCTTGATGCCACACGCCCATTATTCTGTTAAAATAAGAATATAAGAATTTAATACAGGGTACTTTTTCAATGCATCTGGAAGCGAGGGAATATAATGGATATTGATAGAATGAAAAACTTGCTGATTGAACTTTGCAATATTTCAAGCATATCTGAGACGCCCGGAGAAATAGAAATTGCAGAAAAGCTTTATGAAGTAATCATGAGAATGGAATACTTTAAAAACAATCCTTCTAATGCAGGTATTAACCCAATAAAAAATGATCCCTTCGGAAGGTACTATGTCCATGCTCTGATGGAGGGGAGACCGGAGAACAGAAAAACTGTTATTCTCCTAAGCCATTTTGATGTTGTGGGCGTAGATGATTACGGTGCTTATAAGGATTATGCATTCAAGCCTTTGGAATATACTGAGCTTCTCAAAAAAGGCAGCGGCATCACCCTCTCAAAAGAAGCTGAAAAGGATCTTGCTTCAGGGGATTATATTTTTGGACGTGGAATAATGGATATGAAGTTCGGAATAGCTCTCGATGTCGAAATTATGCACCAGATAGAAAGTAAATTGGATAATTTCCCGGGAAATATCCTATTACTGTCAGTTCCTGACGAAGAAAACAATTCCGCAGGAATGTTGAGTTCTGTTGAATTGCTGACAAGATTGAAAGAGGAAAGGAAACTGGAATATGTATGCTGCATCGTATCAGAACCTCATTTCCCGAAATATCCTGGAGACAACAGCAAATACCTGTATACAGGGGCTGTTGGAAAATTACTTCCGGTCTTTTACTGCGTAGGGAAGGAGACCCATGGGGGTGACCCTTTTTCCGGCCTGAATCCGAACCTACTGGCAGCTAAGATAATAGAAAAAATCGAATTAAACCCGGAGCTTACGGATTCTTTCGGCAGCTTCAGAGTACCTGCCCCAGTGTGCCTGAAGCAGTCTGATACAAAAAATGCATATTCTGTCTCAACTCCCGCATCAGCTTATGCCTATTTCAATTTCATGACTGTTACTTCTTCACCGGATGAGGTGCTTAAAAAGCTTAAGAATATTGGTGAGGAAGCGTTCATGGAAGTACTGAAAAACATTGAGAACAAGGCCGATCGCCTGCAAACCCTTACAGGCAGTAAGCCGGAGCTGCCGAAAATTATACCTAAGGTTATTACATTTAAGGAGCTTTACAAGATGTGCCTTGAATCCGGAGGTAAAGAATTCGATAGACATATGAAGGCTTTTGTAAATGAATCTCCGGTAAATGACTTAAGAAGACTGTCCGTTGATATAGTCAGGGAAGCACATAAATTCTGCCCCTATAGGGATCCTATGATAGTACTGTTCCTTGCGCCGACCTATTACCCTCATTCCGGAGTTCCGGATCATAACAGTAAAACGGCTGAAATAGCTGAAAGAATCATAGCAAAGGCAAAATCAAAATATGATGAGACTATATACCATGAGCCCTTTTTCCCGGGTTTATCCGATATGAGTTATCTTGGACTGCCTGACAATATTGATATCGGAAACCTGAAGGCAAATTTCCCTCTATGGGGGGGCAAATACACAATACCTTTGGATGCAATAGCCAGTCTCAATATACCATTTGTGAATATAGGACCCTTGGGAAAGGATGCTCACAAATATACAGAAAGAATCAATATACCCTATTCTTTTGAAACAGATTCAAAGCTTGTTTTTGAAGCTGTATTGTCAGCCCTTGATGTAAGTACTGAAGATTTCGGGATATGATTCTTATCATATCCCGTTTTCCAGCATGAATATTTTCCAGCGGCCGAAGCTTTTTCTATAATGTATATACCAGATCTGAGGCTTTTCTTCCCCTTCTATGAATACCTCAACTCCGGAGGTTATAGTGCCGTCTTCCTCTGTTACATGCCAGTTCTCCCTGACCCGCACCAGCTTCCTGTCGGTTGCCATATAGCCTTCCACATGCATATCCTTTGAGGTATACCTTATATAACTGGAATTGTCCTCAGAAATTACGTATATTGTACCCGTGCAAAGCATATCCTCCACCTTTGACTTATCTCTCTCAAAAGCTGCCTGAACAAATGCACAGGATTTTGAAGCAATATATTCCCCTAATTCATCAGTATTCATCACTTCTGTATTTTCTTGTTCCTCCTGCCGGGCACCGGTGCTATTCATGTCACTTAAGCCTCTAGGGATATTCCCGGGGATTTGCCCTCCAAATCTGAGCAGTGCTCCTCCTAAGCAAAAATCAGAAATTGCAAGTACAAGAATCATAGCAACAAAACAGCGCAAACATCTCTTCACTGTGTTCACCCCAATTATTGTAACTCGTAGTACCTGAGCTTATATGGCAAAGCCCCAATATTTGCATCATTTCATCTGCTGCAAATTCTTAGGGTTTTGTCACTAGTGAAGTTATTATTTGCCAAGCTGTTCAATATAATACTATAATCATATTATTGCTTTAATATACCTTTTATCATTATCCCTGGACAAGTCTATATAGTTCGTCCCTGACCTCACTATAGGCTGCCATACTCTATTAGGGTTTATAAATACAATCTCACACATCTCTCCGCTATTGAGCTCCACTAAATCATTAACATAGGAATTGGCAATATTCTTAAGAAAAACTGTCAGCACCTTTGCATCCAGCTTTCCAAAGGTCTGCATTTCAAAATTCTTAATTACCTCAAAGGGACACATTCTGTTCCTGTAAGGCCTGTTGGAGGTCATTGCGTCATATATATCGGCTATTGCAACTATCTTGGGAAACAAGGGTATCCTATCAGCCAATGCTCCTATGGGATATCCTGAACCGTCAATTTTCTCGTGATGCATCAATGCCGAATACTTCATGTCGTCTGTAGCATCTATGATATTATCCATCATCATGTATCCCATGATGGTATGCTTCTTTACCACTTCAAGCTCACTTTTCGTAAGCTTGCCGGGCTTTTGCAGCAGCCTTTCGGGTATCTTTATCTTCCCTATATCATGAAGCAATCCTGCTGCTGCAATTTCGTCTATTTCTTTATCACTGAGCTCCAACCATTTTGCAATTATAATTGAAATAAGCGACACATTCAATGAATGAGAATATGTATTATCGTCCAAAGGTCTTGCAAGATGAAGATAGTTTATAACTTCACCCACAGTGCTAAATTCATTTATTATATGCCTGCTGATCCGACTGACGGCTTTTGTATCTACAACAGTACCTCTTTCTATTTCTTTAAAAATATGAGTTGTCTCATTAACTTTAGCCGTATGCTTTTTCTTAAAAGCTCTGATTTTGCTCGAATCATACGCGCTGGGGATATCTTCTTCCTGAACGGCATAAAAGGTATCATCTTTAGTAAGTCTGACTCTGACTTTATCAACATTATTCGCATGAATTTTCTCAATCTGCCATTGATCTAAAACAGTATCCTTGTTAAGAATCAAAACACCCAAAGAATTATAGATATCCTCATACACTGTCATCCCGGGTTTCAAAATACTGGATGGAAGATTCATCACTTTCACAGTCGCTTACCTCCGTTAAATGCTACATATATAGTACAATAATTACAACAATTGAAATTACTCGAAATTATTATACCATTTGTTTCCGTCAAAGCAAACTGAATATTTAAGCAATATTATAAATTATGAATCTTTGTTATGTTTATCACCTTAGTCTATAATATAGCTTTCCAATATCAAAAAGCAGTTTGGAAATCACCTCATTCCTGATTACGCGCTTGCATATTGGCGGCTTGTATGGCTTTGCCCTTTCCACAGCGGCCAGATAGCCCGTAAGTCTGTTCTTTTCTATGATACCGTCCAGACTGAACAGTGAAAAACTTTTAATTTCTATTTCTTTCAATATTCCCATATCCTTTTCAAATTCCGAGATATCCTCATAGTACGGCTCATTGCCCATTTTTCCCACATTTGTCACGCCAAGCGAAACAGCAAGCTTATCCTTTAAAACCTTCTTAAGGTGTGATATCTGGTGATACATTAAATAATCTATGTCTGCCTTCTTTATTCTTTTCAGCTCATTTCTTATCATTGTTGAGTAATACATAAGATCGTATCTGTCCCATCCCACATCAAAAACAGGTATTTCAAGAGCATTTTGCACAATCTCGGAATTAAATCGTATGTCATAATAGCAATGCCTTATACAGGCAGCATAGCTTTCCAAACCTTTAGAGCGCAAGAATCGTGCAGTTGCGGGTAAAATCCTGCCGGCCTCATTAAAACGTTTCTTATTCAGATTTGAAGTAAGCATTTTTACACAAGTTATCAAGGGACTGATAGTGTTTTTGGAATTACAAAGGTTCTTAATGTCCTGTAACGGTAATTCCAGATCAATACACAATCCTTTTATTTTCAAACATTTATATTCAAGCATTTCTACCAGCTTCCTTACATATTTGTCAAAATGCTCCGCATTTTTTTCATTTATCCAATATCCCATTTCATCAGAAAGGGTTGCCCATATGGATACAGGTACGTCATGGTCATTATAAAACTTTATCATATTATAAAAATCCTCATTGTCACATCCATACTCCAGCTTATAACTCAGAATCACCTTATATCTTTTGAATGCATCTATAATATAGTCTCTGCAAACTTCTCCCGGAGGAGTAAATTCGCACCATATCCTGGTTTCCATATATGCCCCTTTATGTCATGTATTAAATCTGATGCTCATTCTTCTCATTTTATCCTGCTTTAATTCTGAAAATATTTGCATATCGTAAAATAGTGATTTTTATTTTGTTGTTGTATAATATAAGTCAGAAGCGCAGGTGATATTATGGCATTAAGCTATAGAATGTTAAAAGAATATGCTGATACCAGTTTTGTTGAAAAGAAGTCCAGATTTATATCCTATGCTCAGCCTGTATATTCAGAGGAAGAGGCCTTGCAATTTTTGGGGAATATTAGAAAAAAGCATTATGATGCAACCCATAACTGCTATGCCTACATTCTCGGAGAATCAATGAATATACAACGTTCCAGCGATGATGGCGAACCTTCCGGAACCGCAGGAGTTCCTATCCTTGAAGTCCTGAAAAAAGAAGAGCTCACCAACTCAATGATAATCGTAACCAGATACTTCGGAGGAATAATGCTCGGAGCAGGCGGGCTTATCAGGGCATATACCGAAGGGGCGGTCAATGGCATTAAGGCTGCCGGTACTGTACGGGTACAACCTTTTGCAGTATATCAGCTTAAAATGGATTACAATTTTTTAAGCAAGCTGCAGTATGAAATACCAAAAAAGAATTATATAATAGAGAGCATAGAATATCTTGAGAATGTGACAATGAAGGCCCTTGCTGCATCAGAGCATAGAGATGATTTCATAAAGGATATAGCACAATGGACAAACGGAGACATTCCGGCAGAACCTCTCGGTGAGCAAATGCTCAAGGTGGATGAAGAAAGCGGTATGATAGTAAGATAATAAAAATAACTAAGCACAAGATCGCTTAGTTATTTTTATTGTTTCCTCTTCAGTCAAAATTATCAAAATCGAAATCAGAATCAAAATCATCATCATCAAAGCCATATACGCCAAAGGGGTAACCATAGTAAATCCTCCTCCTGCGTCTTCGTCTTCTTCTTAAAAGCTCGTTTAATAAGAGCAGCCGCAGAAGATCCCTTGAGAACCTTCTTGGAGGATATTGCCTGGCTTCTTCTCCCTCTGCCATTTCAGGCATATCCTTCACCATCCGTCTGTAAGCATTATCCGTCATTATGTTTATCATTTCCCTATCCGGACGGTAGTCATGCATTTCTTTATCCTTTTTTTCCATTCTGTCAACTTCAACTTTTACATAAATCATTATTTTTCTGCAGCTTTCGGGGTACATTCTCATAAAATGCCTTTCGTCTTCTTCATCCTCGTAAAAGCAGTCCATTTCCATATCCCCTG
>JAAYQK010000343.1 GCA_012519325.1 Gracilibacteraceae bacterium
CTTCTGTTTGATATGCGTACAGGGTTCTGGACATAACTCATAACACACTTATCCCCCTTATCACTCCGCAGCCCAGCCTCCTGCCCGCATTGCCCGCAGGCTGGGATCTGTAGTCATCAGGGCTTTCCTGGATTATAACCGCTTTCCCTATTATGTCTTGAGTCCTGAACTTGTCTGTAAAAAAGCACATCCTAGCCGTGCCATTGTTGGAGAAAAGCACCGGAAAATCTCCCGCATGATTCCCATGGGGCTGATTTGTCGGGTTCCAATGTTCTCCGGCTGCCTTGAAAGGTTCCTTCGGATCTCCAATTTCGCAGCTGCCCTTCTCATGAATGTGAAAGCCGTGAGGGCCAATGGGCTGTCCCCCATTCTTTGCCGCCTTATAATCAGGCAAGCCCCTTACCTGTACACACACCCATACACCTCCAGGTACACTGGAGAATAAAACGGTGCCCCTCAATTGCGGAGCAAGAGGGCCACCCTTAATATTTGCAATAGCTCTTTGCGCATTATACATGCCACACACCTCCGGAACAGTATAATTCATAATATTCATACCCTCCGGCAAGTGTGCTATTTTTAAAGCTCCTCCTCATCGTAGAAGTCCAGATAGGAATACTGCCTTCCCTCCTTGTGCCAGCCCAATACGGCTTCCAGATTGACATTTTGTGTGGATCTTAGAATGTTTGTATCCACATTTTCTATCTTCTCCTTCAATTCCTTTATCAAAGCCTTTATTTCGTAGCGTTTGTTGGCTATCTTCCCTGCTGCCACCATGCAAGCACAGTTCAAAGGCCAGATACCGCTGTTTTGAATAAATCTCTCTATATAAAGCTCCTCCACATAGTATAGAGGCCTTATAAGCTCCAAACCCTTGAAATTTGTTGACTTCAGCTTGGGAAGCATTGTCTTGAAGCTTCCGGTATAAAGAATGTTCAGCATTGTAGTCTCAATTACATCATTGAAATGATGGCCCAGGGCAAGCTTATTACAGCCCAGCACCGTTGCCTTTCCATAAAGGGCACCGCGGCGCATTTTGGCACACATATAGCAAGGATAATCCTTGGCGATTTTATCGACAATTTTAAATATTGCTGACTCAAACAAATGAATGGGGATTTCCAGATATCTGCAGTTTTCTATGAGAAGCTCCCTTATATTCTCATGATATCCGGGATCCATCGCTATGAACTCAAGCTCAAAGGAGACTTCCCCGTGCCTCTGGAGTTCTTGCATAAGCTTGGCCATAAGCATGCTGTCCTTCCCTCCCGATACGCCTACCGCTATCTTATCCCCTTCTTTAATAAGCTCAAATTCCTTCACAGCTTTCATAAATCTGCTCCATATGTGCTTCCTGTATTTTTTTATCAGGCTTCTTTCTATTTCAGGAAGCGGTTTCCTTTCACTGAAAGGAACCAGTATTTCACAGCTCTTTCCGGCAATATCACTCATTTAACTAACCTGCCTTATTATAACTTATATTATACTTTTCCTTGATTCATATGCTGCGAAAAATCTTAAACCTATTCTACAGCATATATCATTTCAGTATACATTTTATCAGTAAATGAGATATAATTAAAACAAATATTTTTGTGGAGGATTTATTATGCTGAAAATTCCCGAGAAAATTCATCTGGCTAATCTGCCGACACGGATAGAAAAGCTGGACAAGCTTACAAGGGTACTTGAAGGACCGGAAATATTCATAAAAAGAGATGACCACACAGGCACCGAGCTTTCAGGCAATAAAGTAAGAAAACTGGAGTACTCTGTTAAGGAAGCACTGGATAGGGGCTGTGATTACTTGATTACCTGTGGAGGTGTGCAGTCAAACCACTGCAGAGCTACAGCAGCGGCTGCAGTCAAGTTGGGGATGAAATGCTGCCTTGTTCTCAGGGGTGAAGCGGAATCCGAAGCAGAGGGGAATCTCCTTATGGACAGGCTTCTGGGAGCTGAAATCCGTTTTATAACCGCTGAAGAATACAGTGAGCAAAGATCGGAGATTATGGAAGGCATAAAGCAGGAAATGGGAATTAAAGGCTTCAAACCTTACATAATCCCGGAGGGAGCTTCAAATGGAATAGGAAGCTTCGGCTATTACACTGCCATGGAGGAGATAATAGAGCAGGAAAAAGAACTGGGAATATCCTTTGACTGTATTGTGCTTGCCACAGGTTCAGGGGGCACCTACTCA
>JAAYQK010000033.1 GCA_012519325.1 Gracilibacteraceae bacterium
AGAAGGAAAGCTTAATGCTGCTAAATTATTCAGAGCAGCTGCTGATGGTGAAACTTTGCATGCTTTAAAGCAATTTGAAGTTGCAGGGAAAATCGGCTCAACTGCCGATAACCTGAAAGATGGCATTGCAGGTGAAACCCATGAATATAAGGAGATGTATCCCGAATTTGTAAAGGAAGCTGAAGCCGCAGGTAATAAAGCTGCACTTATGGCCTTTACTTTTGCAATGAAAGCGGAAGAGGTTCATGCCAAGCTTTATAAGGAAGCATTAGAGAACCTTGATCAGGAAGAAGAAGTATTCTATTATCTCTGCCCGGTATGCGGAAATATCGAAAAATCTGTTCCGGAAAAATGCAGCATTTGTGGTGTTCCGGGAGAAAAGTTTATTAAATATTAACTGATTAAAGTGCCATGCAAATTCTATGTTTGCATGGCACTTTGCAGTATAGAGCATTGCTTTTTATTTATACTTTAAAGCTGGATACCATATCCATAAGTTTTGAGGCGCTTTCTTTTGACAAATCCGACTGTTTCATGACCTTTGCTCCCATTTCAACAATTTCATTAGTTTTTTGAGCAATATTTGAGGTTGCGCCTGCACCTTCATTTGTAGCATCGGCAATTCCATTTATAGCCTGCACTATGTTTTGTATGGATGTCGTAAGCTCCTCGGATGTTGCAGAAAAATCTTTAACCAAATTGTCCACAGTATCAGCGTCATTTTTGTATTCTCTTGAAGCTTCCAGTATTGAATCATATTCTTTAGCGATATTCGTATTAACAAATGAAAGTAAGCTGTTTGAGCTTAATGACAGATTCTCCACAGATTGGGTTACGGTGCTTGTTATATCTTGGATTTGATTAGCCGTATTCTTGGAATCTTCAGCCAGCTTTCGAATTTCATCGGCTACTACGGCAAATCCTTTTCCTGCTTCCCCTGCTCTGGCTGCTTCAATTGCCGCATTTAATGCAAGAAGATTGGTTTGCGATGTTATTTGCAATATTGCATCTGCAAGTTCGTTGATTTTTTCAACTTCCTTTGAATCCTCCAGAGCATTCTCCAATTTTTCTTTGACTTCTGCAAGCATTTTTTTTGTGTTTTCCTGAGATTCAATAAAGCTGTCACTCAATTGGTTTGCTTTTTTATTTATTTCACTGGCAGTAACTGCGCCTTCTTGTGCTTTAACCGCTACTGACTCAATAGCTGCATTGATTTCGAGAGAAGTAGCATTCATTTCCTGAGTTGCTGCTGCAGTCTCTTCCATTCCGGCGGATAACTCTTCCGTGCTAGCTGATACTTCTTCAATTTGACTGTTTAATTCCGACATATACTCTCCGGTAAGCATAACCCCATTATCAACGTTTTTTGCCTCCTCCAGCACGCCCCTTATAAGGTTACCCACCGATGCCTGCATTTTTTCCATCGAATCAGCCAAAATTCCAATTTCGTCCTTTAGCTTCTTGCATCTTTCCGGAACCTTTTGAGTAAAATCTCCAGCGGCAATTTTCTTTATATGCTCAGTTATCAATGTAATTGGAACACACATTATCCCCGAAATAATTGCAGAAACGATAATTCCTGCCAATATAATAACTGCGCCGAAAATTATCATATATTTCTGCATAACAGCAAGTTCCGACAAAGCTTCACTTTTATGCGAAGCTACTCCGATTGACCATTCCGTACCTTTTACCGGAGCATAACCCAAGTATTTTATGACATTATCATATTCATATTGTCCGACGCCGGTTTTACCTTGCACCATCTGCCTTTCTATTTCCGCCAAAGGCTTAAGCCTTGGATTCTTCTCCGCGTTTGCAAAAACATTATCTTTTTCAAATACCAGATTAATATCTTTATTAGCTATTGCGTCACCATTTTTGTTTATCATAAAAGCTGAACCTGTTTCACCAAAGGCTATTGCGTTTGTCATCTCGCTTAATACCGACCCGTCTCTTGTAGCGGTTATAACTCCTATAACCTTATTACCCTGCTTTATTGGTGCCGCATACATAATAACTATTGAGTTATCCACTTTACTGATAATCGGATCTGAAACATTTGCTTCTCCCGCCATAGCCTTGATAAAGTATTCCCTGTCTTTTATATTGACATTTGAACCGCTGGTGGGTACCATGTTTCCGTTGGAATCTACCACAGCCATGCGCAGATGTCCGCTTCTTGCAACTTCTTCCCTCAGCACAGCAAGTTTTTCTTCCAAGCTTGAATTGGCATCCTTAAAAATATTATTCGCTGCTAATGCTTCAAGTGCATTCAACTGTGCTTTTAATGCATTCCCAACAACTTGTGATGCCTGAATAGCTACTATTGGCAGCATTTCTTCAACCTTTGATGTTAAAGCCCATGAGGATGTATAATAAGAAATGCACATATAGCCTATGCTTACAATTACTAACAGCAGAACGGCACTAAGGATGATTTTAGTTTTTATACTTTTCTTGATCCTCTCCTCCAAAATAATTTTATGGTAATTCATAAAATCTGCTGCAATTAAGCTATAACTATAACTACTATATATATAAAAACAGACTTTGGAATTAATAACCCTCAGCCTGGTAAGACAATGAATTATACTATAACCTGATTTTATTAATTTTCTCCGCTTAACAAAATCAACATTATTTATTTAATTAATTATCGATATTGAGTATTTAATGGTATTATTTGTTATTA
>JAAYQK010000344.1 GCA_012519325.1 Gracilibacteraceae bacterium
ATTTAAGTGTTTATTTTTATGCTCAATCTTGCTACAATGTAAGTGTCCCATATACCTCTCTCCTTTTTGTTGGGTTTGGTCACTTAACATTATAGCTGAGTTGGTCCCTATGGGACACTTTTTTTATATATCGCGACACTTCATTTTACAATTTACCATCCCGTTCCCATATATTATCAATAAATGGCTGTTGCATTTCAGGCTGAATTATGTTTATCATATATTAAATTGGAGGGCTGTGTATGTATATTGATAGAGTTGAAGCCCTAAGGTATATGGGCTATAGAGGGCAGAG
This sequence comes from Gracilibacteraceae bacterium, assembly GCA_012519325.1. Classification (GTDB taxonomy): domain Bacteria; phylum Bacillota; class Clostridia; order Lutisporales; family Lutisporaceae; genus BRH-c25. The sequence goes on from JAAYQK010000344.1 coordinate 296, forward strand.
CATGGATGCGAATGTTGAAAAGCTTTTGGATGAATGCATCGATGAGGTTATGCTTGTATCAAAAACAAGCTTTTTATATGATATTTTTGATATGGAAAGTAAAGAAGAAGGTTTGCATCTTATAGGAACTACTCTTTTACTGCGGGGAAAGGATATTAAAGCACACCTGTCCGGAGCTGAAAAATGTGCGGTAATGGCAGTAACTCTAGGCCTAGAGGTTGACAGGCGAATAGACTTTTATTCAAGGACAGAACTTGCAAAGGCTCTGGTATTTAACGCATGTGCTGCTGCGGCAGTTGAATCACTATGTGATACGGTGCAGGGGAAAATAGAAGCCGAAGCAAGGAGCATGGGGCTTGAAATAACATCCAGATACAGCCCCGGATATGGAGATTTTCCCATTGATATTCAAAAGGAATTGTCAAAAGTATTGAAGACTTATGAGAGGCTGGGGCTGAGCGTAAATGAAAGCAGCATAATGATACCGAGAAAGTCTGTAACAGCTTTTATTGGAATGAAGAGAGAAAAGTGCCGTAAAGAAAATAATAAATGCAAAAGCTGTAAATATTCCGATTGTGTTTTCAGAAAGGAAGTAGATAATAATGGAAAAATTATTTAAGCCTGAGGGGTTCCTGATATTTGACGGAGGCATGGGTACCATGCTGCAGGCCAGCGGGCTGAAAGCTGGGGAACTGCCTGAAAGCTGGAATATCAGCAATCCCGAAAGTATACTTGAAATACATAAAGCCTATATTGCCGCAGGAGCTGATATAATTACAACAAATACCTTTGGAGCCAATAGATATAAGCTGAAGGATTCAGGTTTCAGCTGCGGCGAAGTTATAGAAAGTGCGGTGAAAATAGCAAAAAAAGCAGCAGGGAATAAGCTTGTAGCTTGCGATATAGGGCCTATTGGCCAGCTTATGGAGCCATATGGCACATTATCCTTCCAGGATGCTTACGATGCTTTTAAGGAACAGGTTGCTGCCGGGGATGCAGCCGGGGCAGACTTGGTATTGATAGAGACAATGTCGGATATATACGAAGCCAAAGCTGTAATTCTAGCAGCAAAGGAGAACAGCCGCCTGCCTGTTTTATGCACCATGACCTTTCAGTCTGACGGAAGAACACTGATAGGCTCCTATCCTTTGACAATGGTAAATATAATATCACATCTGGGGGTAGATGTACTGGGAATCAACTGCTCTCTAGGACCAAAGGACATGATACCTCTCCTTGCCCAGGTGCTCAAATACTCCGCCATACCTGTAATTGTGCAGCCAAATGCTGGGCTGCCGGCTGTTGTGGACGGCAAGACCTATTATGACATAAGCCCTGAGCAGTTCGGACTATACATGGCTGAAATGGCGGAAATGGGAGCTTTAATACTTGGGGGCTGCTGCGGCACCACGCCTTTGCATATAAGGGAGATAAGAAAAGCCCTCCAGGGCAAAAGGCCGGCAAGGGTTGAAGTAAAGAAGCTTACTGCAGCCAGTTCCTCAACATCCACAGTGATTCTGGGGGATGGGATAAAAATAATAGGAGAAAGAATAAACCCTACAGGCAAGAAAATGCTTCAGGAAGCATTGAGAAACGGGGATATGAATTACATTCTTAAGGAAGCTGTCCTGCAAAGGGATGCAGGGGCACACATACTTGACGTAAATGTGGGGCTGCCGGAGATAGATGAAAGAGCAATGATGGTAAGAGCCGTATCTGAGCTGCAGAGCATAGTGAATCTTCCCCTGCAGCTTGACAGCGTAAGGCCGGATGTTATAGAAGCCGCAGCCAGGGTCTGCAGCGGAAGGCCAATAATAAATTCTGTAAACGGCGAAAAGAAGATAATGGACACAATATTTCCCATAGCGAAAAAATACGGGTGCCTGGTTGTTGCTCTTACACTTGACGAAAACGGAATACCTGAAAAAGCGGAAGATCGGCTGAAAATTGCAGAAAAAATAGTAAAAAGGGCCGAAGAGTTCGGAATTGACAGAGAGGATATTATAGTTGACTGTCTTGTACTTACTGCATCGGCACAGCAGAAGGAGGTCAGGGAGACAATAAAGGCCTTGGCCCTTGTAAAGGAGAAATTAGGGCTTAAGACTACTCTTGGAGTAAGCAACGTATCCTTCGGACTGCCGGACAGGGAACTTCTCAACAGGACTTTTTTAGCCATGGCTCTGACCGCAGGATTGGATGCGCCTATTATGAACCCGATAGCGGAAGCTATGATGAATACAATAAGAGCATATAATGTGCTTTGGGATATTGATAAGAAAGCGGCCGAATATATCAGAAGCCGGTCTGAGAGCAATGAAAAGGTTGTATTCAAGGAGAAGGAAGAAAAACAGGATTTGAAAAAAATAATAATCAATGGTATGAAGGAAGAAGCTGAGTCAATGGTAAAAAAGCTTCTAGCGGAGAAAAACGGCATGGAAATTGTAGATGAATTTCTTATTCCTGCCCTTGATATAGTGGGGCAGAAATATGAATCAGGAGAAATTTTTCTGCCGCAGCTTATACAATCCGCTGAAACTGTTAAAAGGGCTTTTGAGGTAATAAAAAACAGCATGCTTGAGAATACCAGGGAAGCTGCCGGGGTTTCCAAAGGGAAAATTGTAATTGCCACAGTCAAGGGAGATATTCATGACATAGGAAAGAATATTGTGAAGATATTGCTGGAAAACTACGGCTTTAAGGTTTATGACCTTGGAAAGGATGTACCCGCAGAGAGCATAGTTGAAAAGGTAAAGGAAGAAAAAGCCCTTATGGTCGGCTTAAGCGCACTGATGACTACTACAGTAAAAAGCATGGAGGACACCATTAAGGCTCTCAGACGGTACTGCCCGGATACGAAAGTAATGGTGGGAGGAGCGGTGCTTAACGAAGAATATGGGAAAATGATAGGTGCGGATTATTATGGCAGGGATGCCGGGGAAGCGGTAAAGATAGCCCGGGAATTTTACAATTGCAAATAATCTTTATAAATATTGATATTGCTTTTACCGGCTGATACAAGTTAAAATAGTATTTGCGGTGTTAATGACAGGGGGGTACGCAATGAATAAACGGGAAATGAAGTCCAATATGCTGCTTATGCTGACTGCTACCATATGGGGATTCGCATTTGTAGTCCAAAGAGTCGGCATGCAGTATATGGGAGCATTTGCTTTCAATGGAGTGAGATTTGCACTGGGAAGCATTTCACTGGTTCCATTAATCATATATTTCAAGAATAAAAAGGCGGCGGAACAGTTAGAGGATGCTCCTCCTGCTAGCGCTTTAGTACCTGGAATTATTGTAGGGTCAGTGCTATTTTTTGGAGCTTCACTGCAGCAGGCCGGCCTTGCATATACGACGGCAGGGAAGGCAGCCTTTATTACAGGCTTGTATATAGTGATTGTGCCTTTACTGGGTATTTTTTTAAAGCAGCGTACAGGCGTGAATACCTGGATTGGAGTTGTTCTGGCTGCTTCAGGATTGTATTTTTTAAGTGTCAATGAGGATTTTACTATAGCAATAGGAGATTTTTTGGAGATTATCGGTGCTTTTTTCTGGGCTGTTCATATATTGGTTATTGATCATTTTACCAAGAAAGTGGATGCGCTGAAGCTATCTTTTGTACAATTTGCAATGTGCTCGTTGTTAAGCATAATAGCGGCATTTATTTTCGAGGACATATCAATATCCGGCATTGGACAGGCAGCAATTCCCATACTTTATGGAGGCTTATTATCCGTAGGTGTGGCGTATACGCTTCAAGTGGTAGCCCAAAAGCATGCAAAGCCTTCCCATGCAGCCATAATACTCAGCATGGAAACAGTGTTTGCAGCAATCGGTGGGGCATTGCTGCTGGGTGAGGATCTTGGCGGCAGGGGATATTTTGGCTGTGCTCTGATGCTTGCAGGAATGCTGCTGACTCAGGTAAATTTTTTTGACAAAAAGGAATATAAAGCCTAGAGAAGCTTTATATTCCTTTTTTCGCACAGACGTATTATTTCCTCAGGCCATATGGAAGCTTGCACCTCTCCAATATGAGCTTTTTTAAGGAAAAACATGCATATCCTTGATTGGCCTATACCTCCGCCTATAGTATAAGGCAGTTCACCCTTCAGCAGTGAGCTGTGATAAGGCAATTTATTCCAATCGGTACATCCGGCAATCTCCAACTGGTGCACCAGGGCTTCTTCATCAACGCGTATTCCCATGGAAGACATTTCAAAGGCACATTGGAGCACAGGATACCAGAACAGTATATCTCCGTTAAGGGACCAGTCATCATAATCCGGTGCCCTTCCGTCATGCCTTATTCCGGATTTCAGCCGGGCACCTATCTGCATTAGAAATACAGCGCCTTTATCCTTGGTGATAAGGTTTTCCCTTTCCTTGGGAGTTTTATCAGGATACATATCCTCAAGCTCCTGTGCAGTAATAAAAAAGATTTCCTCGGGCAAAGCCGGTTTAAATTGCGGATAACGCCTCGAGATAAGTTTCTCAGTATCCTTAAAAACACTGTATATGGTTTTTACAACAGCCTTTAGAGTTTCCGGGGTCCTTTCACTTTTAAGGATAATTTTTTCCCAATCCCATTGATCTACATATATTGAGTGAAGGTTATCCAGAACCTCATCCCTTCGGATTGCGTTCATATCGGTATAAAGGCCTTCTCCCGGTGAAAATCCATACCTTAACAGGGCTGTCCTCTTCCATTTAGCTAATGACTGTACAATTTCCAATTCAGCGTCTTTCATAGAAAGTGCATCAAAGGAAACGGGACGTTCTATTCCGTTCAGGTTATCATTGAGTCCTGTAGCTTTCTCAACAAACAGCGGAGCCGATACTCTTGTAAGATTAAGTTTTTTGGCCAGCTGTGCTTCGAAAAAATCTTTAATTATCTTGATTGCTACCTCCGTTTCTCTTATGCTGAGTGAATACATTTCTGACATTTTAATACCTCCTTGTACAATATAGTTGTAATCAAATCACAGCTTTTTAGCTGTAA
>JAAYQK010000345.1 GCA_012519325.1 Gracilibacteraceae bacterium
GCAAACCGAATGTTAATATACTTACTGTAGAGGATCCTGTGGAAAGCACCATAAGGGGAATAAATCAGGTACAGGTTAATGTAAAAGCCGGGCTTACTTTTGCTACAGCTTTGAGGTCTTTTTTAAGACAGGATCCGGATATAATAATGGTCGGAGAGATAAGAGACGGCGAGACTGCGGAGATTGCAACAAGAGCGGCTATTACCGGTCACCTTGTTTTCAGTACTCTGCACACCAATGATGCCGCAAGTTCCGTCACCAGAATGATAGATATGGGGATTGAGCCCTTCCTGCTTTCATCTTCATTGGTGGGATTAATAGCACAAAGGCTTGTTAGAAGGTTGTGCCCGAATTGTAAGGAGCCTGTGGAGGTTGACGATAATATCAAAGATGTTCTTAATTTAAAAGACGATGAAGAAGTAACAGTATTTAAGGCAAAAGGATGTGAGCAATGCAATAACACAGGTTATAAGGGCAGAATAGCTGTTTATGAAATTTTGAAGGTTAACAGGGAAATAAGAGAATTGATATCAAAAAATGCGAATTCCGATGCCATAAAGGATATGGCAATTAAGCATGGCATGAAAACGCTTAGAATGAATAGTGCCAGATTGGTAAAAAGCGGTACCACTACAATTGAAGAAATGATGAGGATAGCATATTCTGGAGACTGATAAGAAAGGATTGTAGAGTATGAATTTAAATGATTTATTAACTAAGACAGTTGAATACGGTGCTTCTGATTTGCACATATGTGCAGGAGTGCCACCCATAGTGAGGGTTTATGGAGAATTAATCAATCTTAATGAACCTATATTGACCCCTCATGATTGTGTCGAGCTTGCCAAACAGTGTCTGAGCAGCAGATTGTATGAACGTTTTTTAGAGGTAGGTGAAGTCGACTCTTCATATTCTCTTGCCGGGACTTCCCGATTCAGGGTTAATGTTTTCAAGCAGAGGGGTACTTGTGCTATTGCATTCAGAACAATACCTGCTGAAATACCGGTTATTGAAGATTTGGGATTACCGGGGCTGGTATATGATCTTTCATTAAAGCAGAGAGGGCTCATACTCATAACAGGGCCTACTGGACACGGAAAGTCCACCACTCTTGCTGCCATGATTAACTATATTAACAGCAAAAGAAAGTGTCATATAGTAACTATAGAAGATCCGATAGAGTTTTTGCATAAGCACAATAAAAGTATTATAAACCAGAGAGAAATTGGAGCAGATACCAAGTGCTATGCTAATGCGTTGAGAGCGGTACTCAGAGAAGACCCCGATGTTATCCTTATAGGTGAGATGCGTGACCAGGAAACGATAGCTACGGCACTTACTGCGGCTGAAACAGGACATTTGGTGTTGTCCACGTTGCATACCATCGGTTCAGCCAAAACAATAGACAGAATAATTGACGTTTTTCCACCGCATCAGCAGGCACAGGTCAGAACCCAGCTTTCAACAGTCCTTATGGGTATTATATCTCAACAGCTTTTAAGGCGGGCTGACAATAAGGGACGTGTTCTTGCTACTGAAACCATGGTATGGACTCCTGCTATTGCAAACCTTATACGTGAGAGCCGTACCCACCAAATAAATACATGTATCCAGACCGGTTCCCAGTTTGGTATGTATACTATGGACAGTTGTCTTGCAGATTTATACAAGCAGGAGTTAATTGACTATGAGACTGCTTGCCAGTACTCTGTCGACATGGATAATTTGAGAAAATTACTATCAAAATAAAAAAAATACTAGCTTTTATTGGGAAAGTGTAATATAATATA
>JAAYQK010000346.1 GCA_012519325.1 Gracilibacteraceae bacterium
AAGTCAGCTGCTCTGCCAATTGAGCTACACCAGCATGCTTTGGTGACCCGTGGGGGAATCGAACCCCCGTTACCGCCGTGAAAGGGCGATGTCTTGACCGCTTGACCAACGGGCCATAAAAAACTCTTGTTTGTCTGGTCGGGGTGACAGGACTTGAACCTGCGGCCCCATGGTCCCAAACCACGTGCGCTACCATCTGCGCTACACCCCGAAGCGGCCTCTCTATTATATAAAAAATAAGAATTTCTATCAATTATCAAATTTGACCGAAAACAACTGAAAAATGAGATTACATCTCTTAAGTTGCAATATGCTAGGCTATAATACCTATTATTCATAATTATAAAGTCCACACTTCTAAAAATCAATAGACATATCACTTGTAATATATGAGATTCATGGAATACTTCCATTGAATCATATAATAATCAGAGCGGCCTTTTTTTATAATATGAATAATTAACCTGGGCCTTCAATATATTTATAACAAGAATTCAATGGGGCGATGCATTTGAATTCTAATGTAAAATATTTGGAGGTCATGCTTTGATTGGGAAATACAGCATAAGCGACGGCATTTGTGTTCATCATACAGATGACCGGGCACATATAAAAATTTCCGATTTTTTGAAATCAAGTATTTTAGATAAATGCTTAATACTTTGCATAGGCACCGACAGGTTCATCGGAGATTCTCTCGGGCCGCTGACCGGCACCCTGTTGAGCAAGCTCAGCCTTCCGGTTCCGGTTTTAGGGACCTTGGAAAACCCCGTCCACGCGGTTAATCTCAAAAGAACCCTGTCCCATATAAAAAGCACCTATAAAGATAATAGAATTATTGCAATAGATGCTTGTCTCGGTATAAGCAAAAGCGTAGGCTATATCCATCTAAAGGAAGGCAGTATTCAGCCCGGCAAGGGTGTCGGAAAAAGGCTCTCCCGCGTAGGAGACTTTTCTATAATAGGAATAGTTGATGAAGCCGTTGAATCAGGAGACTATGAATATGAAAACTACCTTAAAATCAATAATGTAAGGCTGGGCTTGGTAATGAAAATGTCCGAGACCATTGCAAAAGGAATATATACCGCCTTTCGGCGGTAGACATGAGGTTTTACGTCTTATTTGTTAATTATCGCAAACATAAGCTCTCCGGAGGCCGCAAGCTCATCTCCCACATAAGCCTGAGCCTTTGCTTTGCCTATGCCCCTTTTGAAATTAAGCATTTCCACTTCCATTCTTAATGTATCTCCGGGGACAACCTGACGTCTGAATCTCATTCCGTCGATCCCTGTAAAGACCGCCAGCTTGCTTTTGTTTTCCTCCATACCCAATATCGCTACTGCACCTACCTGCGCCATAGCTTCTACTATAAGCACTCCCGGCATTATTGGAATCCCCGGGAAATGTCCCTGAAAAAACGGCTCATTAGCAGTAACGTTCTTGATTCCTACCGCTTTTTTGCCATACTCTATTTCAGTAATTTTATCTACAAGCAAAAATGGATATCTGTGTGGTATTATTCGTTGTATATCAGTATTACTCAGCATCTTCTCCCTCTCTTTTCATTTTCATGCTTTTTGACAGCTGCCGGTAAAGCAGATCTCCCAACCCCATTCCTTTGTTTTTGGAAACTTCCTCCGCATATTTGTCATACAGCATATCCTCATACATTTCTTCTGCCAGGCCACCGTCAAACAAGCCGGCCTTCTGCACTGTATTCCGCATTTGCTTGAACATCATACTGACAAATATCGCCTCCAGGTCGCTGCAAGCCTTTCTAAGCTTCTTTTCGTCCTTTTCCTTCATTGCTTCTTCAAGAACCTTTTCAAACTCACCCTGCTTTGCTTCCTGGGACTTTCCCTTAATATTATTATAATCAATTATATTATTAACATTACCGATTGAATCAATCATTTTTTCCTACCTCAATTATCTTCTCAGGTTATTTGCCATCTGCAGCATCTCATCTGCTGTCAGTATGGATTTGGAATTCATTTCATATGCTCTCTGGGCTTGTATTAGATTCACCATTTCCTCAACAATCTGAACATTGGAATACTCAAGATAACCCTGCAGGATGTTTCCTCCGGTGCCGTCGTTCTGTGTATCAAATGCTTCTCCGCTGGCTTCAGTCACCTGATACAGGTTTTTCCCCACGCTCTCAAGTCCCGCAGGATTAACAAAGGTTGATATTGAAAGGCTCCCCAGTTCTTCTATTGTACCATCCTCTCTTTTCACCGTAATAAATCCTCTTGAGTCTATTGTTATATCCTTTACTTCCGAACCTAATTCAATGTTGCCGTCCTCCCCCTGGACAAAATATCCTTCTGAGGTTACCAGAATGTAGTTTTCACCATCCGGTGATATCTTGAAAGCCCCATCCTTGGTGTAATATTCCTGTCCTTCCGGCCCCAGCACCTTGAAAAAACCCAGGCCGTCAATTGCCAGATCATATGGGTTTTCAGTGGAAGCCAGATTGCCCGTAGTGAAAAACTTGACTGAAGCAGCGGGCATGACTCCGTGTCCAACCTGCAGATTGACAGGTTTGCCCTGTCCATTCCTTACTATTCCTCTTTCCAATGTTTCATAAAGCAGGTCCTTGAATTCCATTCTGGACTTTTTATATGAAACAGAATTGACGTTAGCCATATTGTTTGATATGGTGTCAACATTAAGCTGTTGGGCCATCATTCCTGTGCTGGCTGTCCAAAGTGCTCTCATCATAATTTCTTACCTCCTAAAACCTTGCAATTTCATTTACAGCTTTTCCAATAAGTTCATCATGTATCTTTATCATCTTTTGGTTAGCTTCATAGGTCCGCATCATGGTGAGCATTTCCACCATTTCTTTTACGGAATTGACATTGGAACCTTCAAGAAAACCTTGCTGTATCATTCCCGCTGTTATTACCGGTTCCGCCTCAACACCCTCTGCGATTTTTATAAGGCCGTTTCCTTCTTTACGGAGTACCTTATAATCATCAAAGTCTACAAGCTTGAGCTTGTCTACCAACTGTGCCCCTGAAAAAACCTCACCCTTTTCATTCACTGTCATATCACTGCCGTCTATCATAATATATCCACCTTCACCAAGGACTCTGTAGCCTTCCTTGGTTACCAGCCAGCCCTCTGCATCCTTCGCAAAACTGCCGTTTCTTGTATATCTTTCACCCTCAGGGGTATCAATACAGAAAAAGCCCTTACCTCTTAAAGCCAGATCAAAGCTGTTCCCGGTAGAGTTCAGCTGTCCCTGTTCAAAATCAATCATTATTTCACTGCTGTGTATTCCATAACTCAAATGCCCCAATACGTTTAAGGGATTTGAAACCTTCAGCCTGTCCACTGCCGTACCCCCTGCAAGAACCTGGCCTGTCTCATCAACGGTGATATCTGCTCCTCCCGTATTAATACGCCCCTTCTGTCCCAATATGTAATTCCCCTGGGGCGTAACAAGGAATCCTTCCTCATCGGCCATGAACCTTATACTCCTGCTTCGGCTTATCCCTAAGGGAGTCTCCACATTAAAATAGCCGCTGCGGGCTTCGGCAGTATACAAATCCCCGTCTGTTTCGCCGGTTGTGCCGGACCCTGATGCTCCCCCGCCCTTCAGATCCTTGTCAAACCTGTCATTTATCCTGGAAATCAAAATCTCAGGAAAATTCTGTGTCACCATGACATCCTTTTTGTATCCTGAAGTGTTTACATTTGCAATATTATTGGCAATCACATCTATCCTTTTTGCTTCAGCTATTGCTGAGGATGCCGAAATATAAAGCCCTCTAATCACACTATCACCTGCACTATATGTTATTCTTCATATGTTAGTTATCGGAATAAACGCTAATGAACTTTAGGGCACAAAAAAAAAGACATGAGAAACGTCCCCATGTCTCACTGTCTTTATTAATAGTTTAACGTGATTATCTTTCTGTTTGTATTTATATCGGAATCCTGAAGTATGTCTATATGCTCCAAGGCCTGTCCGGTTCCTATGGCTACACAGGATATTGCCTCTTCTGCCACATATACGGGTATCCCTGTCCTTTTGCTGATCAGCTTGTCAAGGCCGCTCAATAGGGAACCTCCCCCTGCCATAACAATGCCCCTGTCGCTGATATCTGCAGAAAGCTCCGGAGGTGTTCTTTCCAGTACCGAATGCACTGCATCGGCAATAGCGGATATCGGCTCGGAAAGTGCTTCAAGCATTTCATCAGAGGTTACTTCTATTGTCTTTGGAAGACCTGAAATAAGATTTCTGCCTCTGACTTCAACCTTAAGCTGATCCTCTCTCGGGAATGCGGTACCGGCATTTATCTTCAGCTCTTCTGCAGTTCTCTCACCGATCATGATATTGTGCTTCTTTCTCATATATCTCACTATTGCTTCGTCAAACTTATCCCCCGCAATTTTGATGGAGGTGGATACAACAATTCCTCCAAGGGATATAACCGCTATGTCCGTTGTCCCTCCGCCAATATCTATTACCATATTGCCGCTGGCTTTGGATATATCCAAACCAGCCCCAATAGCAGACGCTATAGGCTCTTCAATTAGTCTGGTAGTCCTTGCCCCCGCATTATTGGCAGCATCAATAACCGCTCTCTTTTCAACCTCTGTAACACCACTAGGCACACAAACAACCATCCTTGGCTTAATTATCCTTCTCCTGCCGATAGCTTTGTCTATGAAATACCTGAGCATTTTCTCGGTTATATCATAATCTGAAATAACACCTTCTCTAAGCGGCCTGATTGCAACAATATTGCCGGGTGTCCTCCCAAGCATAAGCCTTGCCTCTTCGCCCACAGCCAGTATTTTGTTTGTATTCCTGTCTATGGCAACAACCGAGGGCTCTCTCAGAACAATACCCTTTCCTTTAATGTATACCAACACGCTAGCTGTTCCCAAATCTATGCCAATGTCTTGTCCTCCCCACATTTTAATACCTCCATATTATTTCATCTCGTCATTATCAATCTTATTATATTTCTATATAAAAAATAAAATTCCTTCATAAAGTGATTATTATCGATAAAAATCTATCCGTAATGCTTGTCTAACGTAATTATAACACAGTAAAAAATGCCGTCAAATAACAAACTCCAGCAAATATAATGTGCAATGCGACAGCATCAGCACATCAATACCCGCCGGAGCCTGAACCTTTATCACTATAAGCTTATGGACTGGTATTTCATCTTTGTTGCCCTTCCGCCTCTTATATGTCTTTCTGCTTTGTTCTGGTCCATTATCTCCTTAACTTGAAGTGCTACACTAGGATTTATTCTCGGAAGTCTTTCTGTAACATCTTTATGTACCGTGCTTTTACTTACCCCGAATATTTTCGCTGCATCTCTGACCGTTGTCTTGCTGCTTATTATATATTTCGCAATTTCCAATGCTCTTTCTTCGATATAATCCTTCAATTACTACTACCCCCTTATTGGTGTCTTTTTACATTAATATGCTGTTTTTTTGGTAATTAGAACCACACGAATGGTTCATTAATTAATGCTTTTTACTGTTTGGCCAGACTAATTCTTTAGTGATTGTTTAGGCAAGTACTTTTTGGGATCTACGCTCTTTCCTTGCACTATCACTTCAAAGTGCAGATGGGGATCATCAGCAATTTCATATAGAGCCGTTTTCCCTACGCCACTGATTACATCGCCCTTTTTGACACTCTGATTAATGCTGACCAAATCAAGGGTAGAAAGATTGCTGTATTTGGTATAGACTTCACCTCCGTGATCCAATATGATAGTCAGTCCTAGCTGAGGATCATTCGCAAGCTGGTCTACTACACCATCCATCGCTGCTCTAACCGGACTTCCTTCTTCCGCCTTTATATCAATTCCAGTATGTGTACTCCACTGGTCAAGTGTTTTTGAGTAAATAAGTGCATCCTCCGAAAACTCTGTATACATAGTCCCGAATACGGGAACCACCATCGTCTCCATGGCCGGTTCTTTCATTTTTATTGCAGAAATTGATTTGCCTTCACTGTCTGCCTTGTTCCCGGCCGGTTTTGTTGCTTCCTTGGTATCCTGTTTGTTTTCGGTTATCTTTACTGAATTGCTGTTTGATACTTCTGTTGCATCCGTAGTTTCTACAATATTTTCACTGCCGCTGCTCTCCGGCTTTTCCTCGATTACCTGTGCCGTAGAATCGTATTCGGACTCCTCAATGAACTCCTCCATATTTTTTTCAAATTCCAGCTGTGCCTGTTTATCCAAAAGGTAGTTCCTGTACTGTATTACCCCTCCTGCGGTAAGTAATCCGGCTATTAACAAGACAAGAAAATATATATACCTATTTTTGAATTCCCTTCTAAATTTCATAATTTACACCTCCGCCTGTATTATTTCCAATAAATTTAAAAAAATACAGGCTTTTGGTGAATTTTTTTATTTCATCAGGCTGTTTATATCCACTATGTCCACACCTTGATAATAATGGGTTACAATGTCTTTGTACGATGCTCCGTTTTTTGCCATACCGTCGGCACCATACTGGCTCATGCCTATGCCATGACCGTTACCGACCACAGTAAACCGTATTGTGCTTGATCCTATATCAAAATTGAAATTCGAGGAGTTCAAACCCAGTACATTTCTGACATCCATTCCCTTGAAGACCTTATTTCCGACCTTGATTCTGGTTATTCTGCCCCCCTCGCTTCTTTCCAGGATCTCTATCTCATTCTTTATATTCTTTTTATTTATTACTACCCCTGAATCAAGCTTCTTCATGCAATCTATAAAACTATCGATGCTTACCTCCTGCCGGGCCACATACTTGGGAGAATGTTCCTCGTACTGACTTACAACGCTTCGTAAATAAGGCACCCTGTTTGACCAGATATCCTCCGAATTCTCTGTTTTTCCTCCGCTGGTAGAATGAAAAACTGCATCAATAAGCTTATTATCATAGATTATTACTTCTCCCGCCGTTCCATATACTGCTTCCTTCAGCTTATCCAAATCCTTCTTCACCGTCACCGGATTCCTGTAAGCCTGGCAGTGGGTAGAATCGGTACATATCTCCGCTCCCTGGTGCTTACTGCAGCCCCTGCCTCCAAACAACCTCATTCTGAGCATTGTATATGTTCTGGCAGCAAGAGCTTGAGCTTTAAGGGCTTCAGGATGAAAGCTTGCGGGCATTTCTCCTGCTACAACACCCAATATATAATCCTCCAGGTCCATTGTTACAACCCTGTCCATATCGCACATATAGACATCTATAGGTATGTCGTTATATTGCTTCAAATCTTCTCTCTGTTCTTCCGTCTTGTCTTTCACAAGCAGCAGCGGAATTGCAAACAGCAATATCATTAGTGCTGCAATGGCTGCGGCCAATTTCTTCAATAGTTGTACCCCCTCTAAAAATTTTTATGCAATTTACATCTATCTATATTTATTTTGAAGGAGGCAATTATATGATTAAATTAAGAAACCCGGTACAGCAGCACCGGGAGTTATTATTCCTCTGTTCGTATTATATTCGCCCCAAGCTTTTTCAGTTTTTCCTCAATCTTTATATAACCTCTGTCCAAATGATATATGTCATGTATTTCAGTCCTTCCCTCCGCACAAAGCCCTGCTATGGCCAATGCCGCCCCGGCTCTCAGGTCGGTTGCCCTAACCTTTGCTCCGCTGAGCCTTTCGCAGCCCTCGATTATTGCACTCCGCCCGTCCACTTTTATATTCGCACCCATAAGCTTCAGTTCATTGATATGCATGAATCTGTTTTCAAAAACCGTCTCCGTAGCAATGCTTGTTCCCTTGGCCAGGCACATGGCTGTCATCATCTGAGCCTGCATATCGGTTGGGAATCCGGGATAAGGCATTGTCTTTATATCTACCGAATTCAGCCTTCCCAAGGCTCTTACCCTTACAGCCCTTTCATATTCCTGCACCTCTGCTCCCATTTCCTTCAGCTTTGCAGTCACCGGCTTCAAATGTTCCGGCACTACTCCCTCCACTATCACATCACCTCCGGTGATTGCTGCTGCAACCATATAGGTTCCCGCCTCTATCCTGTCCGGTATGGCTGTGTGATTAGTACCCTTCAATTCCCTTACTCCTTCGATTCTTATGGTATCAGTACCGGCACCCTTTATCACCGATCCCATCTTGCTTAAAAAGCTTGCCAGATCCACTATCTCCGGCTCCTCCGCCGCGTTCTCGATAATTGTTGTACCCTCTGCCAGACAGGCTGCCATCATCAGGTTTTCGGTAGCTCCTACGCTGGGAAAGTCCAAATATATGGTCTCTCCCTTCAATTTTTCGGCATATGCTTCAATATAGCCATGTCCCAGCGTAATGTTTGCTCCCATCAGGGAGAATCCTTTAAGATGCAGGTCTATTGGCCTTGTTCCAATTGCACAGCCTCCCGGAAGAGAGATTTTCACTTTGCCAACCCTTGCCAGCATAGGGCCCATAATAAGAAACGATGCCCTCATTTTTCGCACCAGTTCATAGGTTGCCTCGAAGCTGTTTATGTTTTCCGCATTAATGGTCAGGCTGCTGTTTGTTCTTCCCACCTTTGCACCTATAGATTTTACAACCTCTTCCATTATGTCCACATCATACAGATAAGGCACTTCTTCCAGCACACAAGTATCCGGAGTCAACAGGGATGCTGCAATTACAGGGAGTATTGAATTTTTTGCACTGTGTACCTTCACATCACCTTTAAGTACGCATCTGTCCTCAATAACTAATTTGGCCAAAGCTTCTCCTCCCTAATATCCCATAGGAATCAACGGCGTACCTATCCAGATATAGGTTTTGTCATCATAGGAGCTATACCTTATTGCCAGTTGTACATTCACACTGGCTTTATCCGGCACCTTATACCCTCCGACACTGCTGCTGAAAGCGGATATGCTTCTAAGCTCATCATTTTCCATACCATCTATCTTTCTGGCGTTTATGGACTGCAATGCGATTTTGGATTTCTTATCCACATCCTTCTCATCCAGCTTCCCTTTATAGGTGCCTATTATGCAGCTGCTGAAGTGCATTGAACCTTCCGGCCTTTGTAAGGCATCGATTATATTCTTCCGCTCGGCAGCCAGCTCCTGATAGCTTCTATCCATGGAAACATCAATGACAGCGTAGGTCTCTCCAGCTGTCTCCTGTTTCACTGACTCTATGGCAATACTATAAGTCCTGTTTCCTTTGAAGCAGTACACCACTATCTTGTTTAACCGCCCATCGTCATCACTTTTTACAACAGTGGCCTTGTCCGGCTCAATCCGGCGGACTATCCTGTTCATTTCGGCTTCTATCTGCTCTATATCCATAAACCTGTCGTTAAGCTTTGTCCAGCAGCTCATTGTACTTTCCAGCACATCCGCTTCCGTACTCTTAAATGAAACAACAAGTGCTTTCTCTTCGGTAATGGCTTCAGGTGCTTTTTCCGCCGCATCAAAACTGCCCACCAAAAATAAAGCACAAATAATCAACAGTAAAATTTTCTTCCTCATACTGATACCTCCCATTCTTTTAAATTATTGCCCCATGAGAGGATTAATATTCAGTACGAAAAAACTAAAAAGGCGGCAATTTATTGCCACCTTTTTATACATTCATCACTTTAAGATTTTCTGATATAATGAGTTCTGCCTCCGTTGCATTTATTACTTCCTCCACCGTTGTCTCGGGTGCCAGCTCAGTAAGAAGCAGTCCACTGGGTGTTACTTCTATAACTGCCATATCGGTGACTATCAGGTCAACCTCTCCTACGGCCGTTAAAGGAAGAGTACACTTTTTCAGTATCTTGGGAGCTCCTTTTGCCGTATGCTCCATGGATATTATTACCTTCTTTGCTCCTGCTACCAGGTCCATAGCCCCGCCCATTCCGGGAACCATCTTACCTGGGATCATCCAATTAGCCAGGTTTCCCTCCTGGTCTACCTGAAGTGCTCCAAGTACGGTTACATCAAGGTGTCCTCCCCTGATTATGGTAAAGGACATGGAACTGTCGAAAAATGCCCCTCCGGGTACCACACTTGACGGCATCCCTCCAGCATTAACAATATCAGGATCTTCCTTTCCGGGTTCGGGATTCGGTCCCAAGCCTATAAAGCCATTTTCAGAATGAAGCAATATGTCAATTCCCTCAGGAATATAATTAGCCACTAATGTAGGCATTCCGATGCCAAGATTGACCAGATCCCCGTCCTTCAGTTCCTGAGCGACTCTTTTGACTATAACTTCCCTTTTTTTATCCTTGTCCTGAATCACTTGATTCACTCCTTTACATATTTATTGTGTAATTACATCCACAAATATCGACGGGGTCATTACATCAGTTGCATCCAACTCTCCCACTTCAACTATTTTTTCGGCCTCAACCATGACCAGATCCGCTGCCGTTGCCATGATAGGATTGAAATTCCTTGTGGCCTTCTTATAGTATATGTTTCCCTTCTTATCCACAATGCTGCCTTTAAGCAGTGCCACATCCGCCTTAAGAGGAAGCTCAAGGAGGTATTCCTTTCCGTTGACGGTTATTTTCTCCTTACCCTCCTCCACTACCGTACCGATGCCTGTGCGGGTAAGTATTCCGCCTAGTCCTGCTCCGGCTGCCCTGATTCTCTCTGCAAGGGTTCCCTGTGGAATCAGTTCAACTTTCAGTTCGCCGGCATTCATCTGCCTGCCGGTTTCGGGGTTTGTCCCTATGTGGGATACTATTATCTTGCTCACTACCCTGTTTACCACCCACTTGCCCACTCCTTTGTCCGGAAAGGCAGTATCGTTGCAAATCAGTGTAAGATCCTTAATACCCTTTTCAATAACCGCATCAATCAGCTTTTCAGGAGTCCCCGCTCCAATAAATCCTCCAACCGCAACAGTCATACCGTCTTTTATATAGCTGGCCGCCTCATCAATAGTCCTGATTTTGTCCACAACTCCACCTCCAAAGTATTAATCATGAAACATGAATACTGCAATTAGGATTAGCAAGTAGTATGCCAAACAAAAAATGCGCCTCACGACGCACTTTGCAGCTATACTCCACTGAGATAAGCACAGCATTCCTCCAATAGCCGAGATTTCGGCAATCTATGTACTTATACCTGATTTTCTATTGCCGATTATTGGGCATAAAGTCCTTGGGCCTTATCTCTTTGATTCCGAAATAATAAAGAAGGCTGTCGATTATCCTTTCTGATGCATGACCGTCACCATACGGATTGACGGCATTGGCCATCCTGATGTATTCCTTTTTATCAGTCAGCAGTTTGTCTGCAAGCCTTAAGATGTCCCTCTCCTTCACACCTGCAAGCTTCAAGGTTCCGAACTCAATGGCCTCAGGCCTTTCAGTCTCACACCTCAGCACCAGCACCGGCTTGCCGAGGGAAGGAGCTTCCTCCTGCAGGCCTCCTGAGTCTGTCATCACCATGAAGCATTTTCCCATAAGATTGTGCATTTCATCAACATCCAAAGGATCCAGAAGATGCACTCCGGGAATGCTGTTCAGCATTCCGTAAACAGTCTCCCTGACGGCAGGATTCTTATGGACCGCATAAACAATCTCAACATCATCGTAGCTCTGGGCAATCTTCTTTAATGCCCTGCAAATATTCTCAAGGGGCTCCCCCAGGTTCTCACGCCTGTGAGCAGTCACCATTATTATCCTCTTTCTATCATAATCAAGCTTCTTCAGTTCTTCGGTATAGAACCTGAAATCCTTTTTCACTGTAGTCCTCAAGGCATCTATAGCGGTATTTCCTGTTATGAATATACTCTCTTCCGGTATTCCTTCCTTTATAAGGTTTGCCTTTGAAACAGACGTCGGAGAAAAATGAATATCTGCCATTGCTCCTGTCAGCTTCCTGTTCATTTCCTCCGGATACGGGAAGTATTTGTTGAAGGTTCTCAAGCCCGCTTCCACATGGCCTATCCGAATCTTATTGTAAAAGGCCGCCAATGAACCAATGAAGGTTGTTGTCGTATCCCCGTGGACAAGTATGATGTCCGGATTCAACTCCTTTATCACCTTTTCAAGCCCCAACAGGGCATTCACGGTTATATCGGTCAAGGACTGCCTGTCCTCCATAATATCCAGATCAAAGTCGGGACGTATATCAAATATCTTCAGTACCTGATCAAGCATATCCCTGTGCTGTGCGGTAACGCAGACATAGGATTCAAACCTGTTGTCCGCTTTTAATGCATTTACAAGAGGTGCCATCTTTATTGCCTCAGGCCTGGTCCCAAAAATTGACAATGCTTTTATCAAGTCTTCAACTCCTTATATGGAACGCATTACACTAAAAACACGGAAATCCACTGAATTCACGGCGGAGAAAAATAGAATCAACCGTGACCTCTGTGCTATATCCGTGTGTTCTGTGTTATCCGTTCCTCATTTCTCGTATCTCGCGTCTCGTGTCTGGAAAATTGCGCAGCAATTTTTTATAAATCCGCCTTATTGCTTCCCTGATCCATCTCTGCCTGACTTAAGTATCTTGCCCCCATAGAGGCCAGCAGAAAAACCGCGAACACCATAACAAATGCAACCTTCAAAGTAACCTCCACCAACACAACTGCACTGAAGCCCAACACCGCACTTATGCTGTACAGTGTGATTACCGCCTGTCTTTGACTCATACCTGCATTCAGAAGCTTATGGTGCAAATGCCCTTTGTCAGCTTCTATCATCGACTTTCCGTTGGATGCTCTTCTCACCATTGCAAAAAGCGTATCGTAAATAGGAAGCCCTATTGCAAAAATCGGCACCAGAATCGATAGGGCAGCGGCTCCCTTTAAAACACCTATCACAGAAATTACCGAAAGCATATAACCCAAAAATAGTGCTCCCGTATCTCCCATAAATATTTTTGCAGGATTGAAGTTGTAGGGCAAAAAACCCAGGGTTGAAGCTGCCAGTATTGATGCCAAAAATGCTGCAAAAGGCTGCCCAGTATTCTGCGCCGCCACAAACAAAGTCACTGCGGATATTATTGATATCCCTGCTGCCAGGCCATCCAATCCGTCTACAAGGTTAATAGCATTTGTAACTCCTACTATCCATAATAAAGTCAGAGGGTAGGACCAATTTCCGAATATTATGTACTGATGCTCCGGAAACATAAAATTCAGCGGATTACTTACATGATCTATTCTCACTCCGCTGCGTATGGCAATTACAGCTGCAATAACCTGAACCAGCAGCTTGAATTTTGCAGGGAGAGGTTTAATGTCGTCAAAGAAACCCAAAGTAACAATCATCGCTGCTCCGGTCAAAATTCCAACCATTCTGGGATCCACCTTATACATATATAACAGCGCCGCCAAAAACCCAAGGAAGATTGCAAGGCCTCCCAATCTTGGTGTCGGAACCTTATGCACCCTTCTGCCATCTTCTGGTACATCTATAGCACCCAAATGCTTTGCCAATTTAATAACCAGCGGTGTAGCCGCAAAAGAAACCGATAAAGCTATTATGAATGCTATAATACTTCTTATCATATTATCACCTCAGCATAAGTAAACTACTCGCGGACGAAGATTGTACTAATATTCTACATCGGGTCAAACTCAATGTCAAAGTGTTAAGCTTATTTTCCCCAATATTTGCTTAAATAAAACTACATAATATTATAGAAATTTTTGAAGCTTCAAAGTCCTGCCCTAATTCTCGTGTCTGATACTTAATATCCAAATTCATTATTTAATGAATCATCTTCCTCTATCCATTTGCCTACTTCAATTGCCCTGTATCTGTCCAAGGTATCTCTGATAATCACCCTGTCTATACCTGCATTTATCATCAACCTCTTGCACATGGAGCAGGAATTTGTATTCTGAACATATTCACCGGATTCCATTTCCTTCCCCACCAGATATAGCGTAGATCCTATCATATCCCGCCTGCTTGCGGATATTATGCAGTTAGCCTCAGCATGAACACTCCTGCATTTTTCATAATTCTGTCCCCTGGGAATATTCAGCTTCTGTCTTATGCAGTAGCCCAGGTCGCAGCAGTTCTTTCTGCCTCTTGGTGCTCCGCTGTATCCTGTGGATATTATTTCATCGTTTTTTACTATAATAGCTCCGTAATTTCTCCTAAGGCATGTTCCTCGTTCCAATACAGTCTCTGCAATATCCAGATAGTAATTGTATTTGTCCCTTCTATCCATACCTTTCACCCCTTTATCGCTATTAAAAATAAACCCCAATGGCCATTATACCGCCGATACCTATTTTGTACCGAAAAGCCTGTCGCCCGCATCACCAAGCCCTGGTACTATGTATCCATGGTCATTGAGTTTCTCATCCACTGCTGCCACATAAATCTCAACATCAGGATGAGCTTCCACAACTGCCTTTATACCTTCAGGAGCAGCTATCAGATTCACAAGCTTTATGCTCTTTGCCCCTCTGTCCTTAAGAAAGGTTATTGCTGCTGATGCAGAGCCCCCGGTAGCCAGCATGGGATCAAGGACAATAAGATCCCTTTCAGCCACATCTGTAGGAAGCTTGCAGTAATACTCAACAGGCATCAATGTATCAGGATCCCTGTAAAGCCCTATATGCCCAACCTTTGCCGCCGGAATCAGCTTGAGCATCCCGTCCACCATTCCCAAGCCGGCCCGCAAAATCGGAACTATTCCAAGCTTCTTGCCCGCAATAATCTTGGATTCGGTCTTGCACATAGGAGTCTCAATCTCTGTTCTTTCAAGAGTAAGGTCTCTTGTGACCTCATAGCCCATGAGCAGGGCCAGCTCCTCAACCAGTTCCCTGAACTCCTTAACTCCTGTGTTCTTGTCTCTCAATAGTGTAAGCTTATGCTGAATCAGAGGGTGTTCCATAACCTTAACATTCTTGTACTGCTCCATGTTAACTCCTCCTATATTTTTCCTCAATCTTCGCAATCTTTTCAACCCTTCTGCCGTGCCTCCCACCCTGGAACTCAGAGCTAAGCCATGTATCGACTATCATTTTTGCCAGCTCCGCTCCAATTACCCTCTCTCCAAGGGCAAGCACATTGGCATCGTTATGCTCTCTGGATGCTTTTGCAGAAAAACAATCTCCGCATAGTGCGGCTCTGACACCGGGAACCTTGTTTGCAGATATGGAAATCCCTATGCCGGTTCCGCAGCAGATAATCCCCTTGTCATATTCGCCGGCTGCAACCGCTTCTCCAACTGCTTGTCCTATATCCGGATAATCAACAGAGTCCTTGCTAAAGCAGCCGAAATCAGTAAAATCAATATTCTTCTCTTTCAAATACTTCATTATCACGTCTTTGAGCAAAAATCCACCATGGTCGCTTCCAACAGCAATTTTCAAATCATCATTCCCCTTCCTCTTTAAGCTTGTTTACCAATGCTTCTATATATCTCCTGATCTCATCCCGGCAATTAATATATGTATCAAGGTCTCCTCCAAAGGGATCTTCAATATCCTTGCTGCCTTCTGCTCCAACATACTCCGCCAGGGTATAAGTCTTCCCGGCGATATCCGGCCTGAACTGAAGCAAGCGTTTCTTGTGTGCGGCAGTCATGGCAAGTATGAGGTCCGCCTTGTCAATAATATCATTATCAATAGCGCTGGAGGAATGCCGGGACAAGTCTATACCAAGAGCTTCAAGAGCCTGTACGGCA
>JAAYQK010000002.1 GCA_012519325.1 Gracilibacteraceae bacterium
CTCATATGGATAAAAAATTGTAAAATATTCTAAGTATTGGAAATACATAGTTTCATAGTAAAAGAAATAAAAATTTTATAAAAATGAAAAAAAGGTATTGACATAAATATAAATAGTTGGTATTATCTTTTTTAAATAACTTAAGAGCAAAGCATATAAATATGCGCTGAGAAAGGAAATTGTTGCTATGCTGTCTGTGAACAAAAACAAAATACTTATAGTTAATACAATTTCATATATAATTTCTCGAATTATCCTATGGACAGTTCTAAGCCTGCTAATTGGCAGCCTATTGATATCCATTACGGGCATAATTCTAATTAGCGTGCAGCTGATTATAAGCACACTAATTATTATAAGCCTAATAATAAGCCTAATTCAGATTATTGGAAAAATATTTATAAAGACGATGACAGGGAAAAGTAGGCAAATTATAATTCTTTCAGAGAGTGGAGGTTGGTGTGAATCCATAGGATGAATTTGTTGAAAATCTTACTCCTCGAGTTGCAGGCTGAAATCATAGTAAGCTGAGCCGGCTAAGCCGTTAAGTGAATGAGAAAAAAATTGGGTGGTACCGCGAAAGACTTTTTGCCCCAATGTTGGGCAGAAGGTCTTTTTTTATTTATAAAAATTTATATTTGGAGGATGGAAAAATGGGAAATGCAAAGATGTACTATGAAAAGGATGCCAATCTGGAGGTATTTAAGGGCAAAAGGGTTGCCGTTTTGGGATATGGCAGCCAGGGACACGCGCATGCACTTAATCTAAAGGACAGCGGAGTCGATGTATGTGTTGGCCTTTACAAAGGAAGCAAATCATGGGAAAGGGCAGAAAAGGAAGGCCTGGAAGTACTTGAAGCTTCGGAGGCTGTTAAGAAATCGGATTTCGTAATTATGCTGGTGCCTGATGAAAAGCAGGCAAAGCTGTATGAAGAATCTGTAGAGCCTAATCTTGCAGAGGGAAAGTCCTTGATATTTGCCCATGGTTTCAACATACATTACGGGCAGATAGTACCTCCGGAGAATGTTGATGTATTCATGGTAGCTCCGAAGGGGCCGGGACATACCGTAAGAAGCCAGTTCAAAGAAGGAAGAGGAGTGCCGTGCCTGGTAGCGGTATATCAGGACTACACAGGCAATGCAAAAGCTAATGCCCTTGCCTATGCAAAAGGTATTGGCGGTACGAGAGCAGGAGTCTTAGAAACTACCTTCAAGGATGAAACTGAGACCGACCTGTTTGGCGAACAGGCTGTACTATGCGGAGGAGTGACCGAGCTTATGAAGGCAGGATTTGAGACTCTGGTCGAGGCGGGATACCAGCCTGAAAACGCATATTTTGAATGCCTGCATGAGATGAAACTGATTGTTGATTTGATAAACCAGGGGGGACTTAGTTTCATGAGGTATTCAATAAGCGATACTGCCGAATATGGTGATTATGTTTCCGGAAAAAGAATAATAACTGAAGATACAAGGAAAGAAATGCGAAAGATATTATCCGAAATACAGGACGGCACCTTTGCAAAGGATTGGCTGCTGGAAAACCGGATTAACAGGCCCTCTTTTAATGCAATGAGAAAGAAAGAGCAGAGCCATCAGCTGGAGAAGGTAGGGAAAGAACTGAGGAAGATGATGTCGTGGATTGATAATAAAGAATAAAAGTATGGGAGGAATTAAAATGTCAAAGAGGATTTATATTTTTGACACAACATTAAGGGATGGAGAACAATCACCCGGTATAAGCCTTAACAGCAATGAAAAGCTCAAAATTGCAAAGCAGTTGTGCCAATTGGGAGTTGATGTTATTGAGGCAGGCTTCCCGGCATCTTCAAAAGGTGATTTTGAAAGTGTAAGGTCTATAGCAAAGAATGTAAGGGGCTCTACAATTGCGGCTCTTGCAAGAACTACCAGACAGGATATCGACAGGGCATGGGAGGCAATTGAATATGCAGAGCAGCCAAGGATACACACTTTTATTGCCACATCGGATATTCATATGAAATATAAGCTTAAAATGGAGCCTGGAGATGTACTGGAAAAAGCGGCGGAAATGGTTGCTTATGCAAGGAGCCTGTGCCCTGAAGTGGAGTTTTCTCCTGAGGATGCTGCAAGGACGGATAAGGAATTTCTTTACAGGGTGATTGAGGCGGTGATTAATGCAGGAGCAAGGGTAGTAAACATACCTGATACGGTAGGATATATGACTCCTGATGAATTCGGAGGCCTTATACGCAGTATCAGGAACAATGTGAGCAACATTGATAAGGCAATAATCAGCGTGCACTGTCATAATGATCTGGGAATGGCTGTGGCAAATTCTCTGGCAGCAGTAGAAAATGGCGCAGATCAGGTGGAGTGTACTATAAACGGGTTAGGCGAAAGAGCGGGAAACGCAGCATTGGAAGAGATAGTCATGGCACTAAAGACCAGAAAAGATTTTTATAATGCTTATACCGGAATAGTAACTGAAAAGCTCTATAGAACAAGTTCAATGGTCGGTTTTGCAACGGGGGTTCATGTGCAGCCCAACAAAGCAATTGTCGGAGTTAATGCATTTGCTCATGAATCAGGGATACACCAGCATGGAGTCATGTCAAACAGTGAGACCTATGAAATAATGACTCCTGAATCCATAGGACTTAGACAGAGCCGTATGGTACTTGGAAAGCATTCCGGAAGGCATGCCTTCGAAGAAAAGCTCAAGGAATTGGGTTACAGCAATCTTAACCAGGAGGAAATCAACAAGGCGTTCGTACTGTTCAAAGATTTGGCAGACAAGAAGAAATATATTATGGACAGGGATATTGAGGCTTTGATTACCCAGGAATCCAGCAAGGCAAATGAAAAGTATAAACTGGAATATTTCCAGGTTTCAAGCGGCAGCGAAACTGTATCAACCGCAACAGTCAGAATCAGGAGCAAGGATTGTGTGAGTGAAGAAGCCGCTTGCGGTGACGGACCTGTTGATGCTGCTTTCAATGCCATAGGAAGAGCAATAGGCATGAAGGTAAATCTGGATGAATACTCTATAAAAGCTTCTACAGGGGGAAACGACGCCCTCGGAGAGGTTACTGTCAAAGTTTCCAAAGATAACACGAAAGCTTCGGGATACGGAGTCAGTACGGATATAATCGAAGCCAGCGTATTAGCATATATAAATGCAATAAACCACATAGAGAGCAGGTTTCAGGAATCCGGCAGGATTGAGAGGGAGGAATTCGCATTTGCAAAGAGCTGCAATTACTTCGGGGCAGGAGAAATTGACAATTGGGGGCTTGAGGTATAAATGGGAATGACTATGACACAAAAAATTCTTGCAGTACATGCCGGAATGAAAGAAGTCCATCCCGGACAGATGATAAAGGCAAGGCTTGACCTGGTGCTGGGCAATGATATCACAACACCGGTTGCAATTGAGGAGTTTAACAGGATAGGGGTAAAGAAGGTGTTTGATAAGGGTAAGATAGCAATAGTACCTGACCACTTTACTCCAAACAAGGATATAAAATCAGCAGAAAACTGCAGGCTGGTCAGGGAGTTTTCCAGGGAAATGGAAATTGAGCATTATTTCGAAATTGGCCGGATGGGAATAGAGCATGCCCTGATTCCGGAGCAAGGCCTTGCAGTTCCCGGAGATGTGATAATAGGAGCTGATTCTCATACCTGCACCTATGGAGCTCTGGGGGCATTTTCAACAGGCATGGGAAGCACAGATATGGCTGTGGGTATGGCGACAGGGGAGGCTTGGTTCAAAGTGCCTGAAGCAATTAGGATAAAATTGAAGGGCAGGCTGGGAGAGTGGGTATGCGGAAAAGACGTAATACTTCACATAATCGGGATGATAGGAGTGGACGGAGCCCGGTACCAATCCATGGAGTACTGCGGTGAAGGAGTTGGAAGTCTTTCCATGGATGACCGCTTTACCATTGCAAATATGGCAATAGAGGCCGGAGCAAAAAACGGAATTTTTGAGGTGGATGGTAGGACCTTGGAGTATGTCTCAGAGCATTCAGACAGGCTTCCGGTAATTTTCCAAGCTGATTCCGATGCAAAGTACAGCAGAGTGATAGAGCTTAACCTGCCGGAAATCAAACCGACAGTTGCTTTTCCCCATTTACCTGAGAATACAAGAGCAATAGATGATGTGAGAGACATAAATATAGACCAGGTTGTCATAGGCTCATGCACAAACGGAAGGCTTGAGGACCTTAGAATGGCAGCAAAGGTGCTCAAGTGCGGCAAGGTGAATCCAAGGGTAAGGGCAATTATTATTCCTGCAACCCAAAAAATTTACCTGCAGGCAATGAAGGAAGGTTTACTTGAGATATTTATTGAAGCCGGAGCTGTTGTAAGCACTCCCACCTGCGGACCGTGCCTGGGAGGTCATATGGGCGTACTGGCAAAGGGAGAGAGGGCAGTGGCGACTACCAACAGAAATTTTGTAGGCAGGATGGGACATCCGGAAAGTGAGATATATCTTGCAAGTCCCGCAGTAGCAGCAGCCTCTGCAATTAAAGGAAAGATTTCCTCGCCTGAGGAGGTGGTCGGATGATAAAAGGCAAGGTATTTAAATATGGAGATAACGTGGATACGGATGTCATAATACCTGCAAGATACTTGAACATTAGTGACCGGGCTGAGCTTGCTTCCCACTGTATGGAGGACATAGATGCAGAATTTGTGAAGAATGTGAAGCCCGGAGACATAATTGCGGCAGGCAAAAATTTCGGTTGCGGTTCTTCGCGGGAGCATGCACCTTTGGTTATAAAGCTTTCAGGAATCAAGTGCATCATAGCGGAGACCTTTGCACGAATCTTTTATAGAAATGCAATAAATATAGGGCTTCCCATACTTGAATGTGCTGCTGCCGCAAAGGATATCGAAAATGGTGACCTGGTGGAGGTTGACATTAAGACAGGGAGAATAACGAATATTACAAAATGCCGGTTCTACCAGGCTGAATCCTTTCCTGAATTTATGCAGGGCATTATGGAAGCAGAAGGACTAATAAATTATGTAAGAAAACGGGTGAAGGATCTATGAAAATAGCTTTTATTAAGGGAGACGGAATCGGACCGGAAGTAACTGAACAGGCTTTAAAGGTGCTTAATGCAGTATCGGAAAGATTCAAACTTAAATTTGAATACCAGGAGGCTCTGCTGGGCGGCAGTGCAATTGATAAGACAGGAGTTCCGCTGCCCGACGAGACTATTGATATTTGCATGAAGTGTGACGCGGTGTTTTTGGGTGCAGTAGGCGGGCCGAAATGGGACGACCTTCCGGGAAAACTGAGGCCGGAAGCGGGGCTTCTGGGTATCAGGAAGGCTCTCAAATTATTTGCCAATCTGAGGCCGGTAATGCTTTTTCCGCAGCTAAGAGCCGCTTCTCCGCTGAAAGAGGAGATCTTGTCAAAGGGCTTTGACATCATGATTATCCGTGAGCTTACAGGCGGGGTGTATTTTGGCGAAAAGAAAAGGGTTGAAACAGCGGAGGGAATTAAGGCATGGGACAAGATGGAATATACATCCCATGAAATAGAAAGAATCGCTAGGATAGCTTTTTGCATTGCAAGAAAGAGAAGAAAAAAAATGACTATTGTGGATAAGGCAAATGTTCTGGAAAGCTCAAAACTGTGGCGTGAGATTACCGGCAGAATTATGGCGGATTATCCGGATGTGGAAGCATCATATATGTATGTGGACAATGCTGCAATGCAGCTTGTCAGGAATCCGGGACAGTTTGATGTGATGCTCACCGAGAACCTGTTCGGAGACATATTGAGCGACGAGGCATCGATGCTTGTCGGTTCTCTTGGGATGCTGCCCTCAGCCAGCCTGGGTGCCACAAAGGTCCGCTTGTTTGAACCTATACACGGTTCAGCACCTGATATAGCGGGAAAGGATGAGGCAAATCCCCTGGCTGCCATACTTAGCTGCGGAATGATGCTGAAATACGGGTTCGGTATGGAGAAGGAAGCCGGTGCAGTCTTAGAGGCCGTAAACAATGTATTGGACAAAGGATACAGGACAGTTGATATAATGCAGCCGGGAATGACTTTAGTGGGAACGGAAAAAATGGGCAGTCTTGTTGCAGAATGCATTAAAGCTTAGTTTGGAGGTGATGAAATGAAGTTGATAGTTGCTGAGGCATTGTTGGAATGCCTGCGGGAGCAGGGAGTAGATACTATATTCGGATATCCGGGAGGTACGGTTATTAATATTTATGATGTCCTTTATGACAGAAAGGATATAACTCATATATTGACTGCACAGGAACAAGGTGCAGTTCATGCAGCAGACGGCTATGCAAGGGCAACCGGCAAGATAGGAGTTGTCTTGGCAACTTCAGGCCCGGGAGCTGCTAACACTGTAACGGGAATAGCAACCGCATACAGGGATTCGGTGCCTATTGTGGTAATAACAGGGCAGGTGGCAAGAGCTCTTCTTGGTAAGGGTTCATTTCAGGAGCTTGATATTACAAATATTACGAAGACCATAACAAAAAAGAACTATTTGGTTACAGACCCTGAAACACTTCCTGAGATTGTCAGAGAAGCCTTTGAAATTGCGAGAACCGGGCGTCCGGGACCGGTACTAATTGATATTCCGAAGGATGTGCAGCAGGCAGTAATAGAATATATGCCTATGGAGATAGATACAAGCTATAAAACCGCAAATTCGACGGAAATGAACTTTGAAACGAACTTTTTACTGGACAAGGCTGTAGAATTGATAAATAACAGCAAGAGACCGTTAATATACGCAGGGGGAGGCGTCAAGATTTCAGATTCCTGCGGAGAACTGCTGAAATTTGCAGAGAAGGTGAAAGCTCCGGTAACCTGTTCCTTAATGGGTACAGGGGCATTTCCGGGAACCCATCCTTACTTTACAGGACTGGCGGGTATGCATGGATCACGATGCTCTAACATTGCTATAAGCAACTGCGACCTTCTCATAGCTGTCGGTGCGCGGTTCAGCGACAGGACTGTCTGCAAGGCAGAAAGCTTTGCTCCTTATGCCGATATTATCCATATTGACATTGATCCCGGAGAATTGGGAAAAAATATTAATACAAAAATTCCTCTTTGCGGATACGTCAAGAGATTCCTGGAGCTATTACTGGAGAAGGTTGACGAAAAGAAGGAAGGTGTCTGGAACAGACAGATACAAAGCTGGAAGGATACGTATGCAGCTGCTTATAAAAGCAGCGGCTCTCTGAACCCCCAATATTTATTGAACAAGCTTCATGAGCTTGGCAAGGGCAAGAGCATATTGACAACAGAAGTAGGGCAGAATCAAATGTGGACGGCACAGTACTATCCCTTTACAGACCCAAGGACATTTATATCATCGGGAGGACTTGGAACAATGGGCTTCGGACTTGGGGCAGCAATTGGGGCAGCAGTTGGAAGGCCTGATTGCAGGGTGATAAATATTGCAGGGGACGGAAGCTTCAGAATGAATCTTTCGGAGCTTTCGACCATTTCAAAATACAAGCTGCCTATAATTCAGCTAATAATGAATAACAGCTCTCTGGGAATGGTACGTCAGTGGCAGAAGCTATTTCATAATCAAAGGTATTCCCACACAAGCCTTGCGGATGAAGTAAGCTTTACAAAGCTTGCTGATGCCTTTGGAATAAAATCCATGAGGATTAGTGAAGACAAAGAAGTTGAAGATGTCCTTAAAGAAGCGCTTGAATCGGATGAGCCTGTTGTGATTGACTGTATTGTACATCCGGATGACCTGGTTATTCCCATGGTTCCGGCGGGGAAGTCTTTAAGTGAATGTATAGATAATATAAGAGTATGCTGACTTCTAATTGACACTCTATTGCTATTCGTGTAAAATTATTAAGTCGCTATATGAGAGACTTTAGAATTAATGAACTGAATAATGAAGGGGTAATAGAATGTCGGTTGTACAACAGGAATTACAAAGAGAAATCAGAAGACGAAGAACCTTTGCCATAATTTCTCATCCTGATGCGGGGAAGACTACTTTAACTGAAAAGCTTTTGCTGTATGGGGGAGCTATTCGCCTTGCAGGTTCTGTAAAAGCCAGAAAAGCTCAGAAGCATGCGGTATCGGATTGGATGGAAATTGAAAAACAGAGGGGAATCTCTGTTACTTCAAGTGTAATGCAATTTGAGTATAACGGTTATTGCATAAATATTCTTGATACACCGGGCCACCAGGATTTTAGCGAGGATACTTACAGAACACTTATGGCGGCGGATAGCGCAGTTATGATAATTGACTCTGCAAAAGGTGTTGAGGAACAGACAAGGAAGCTGTTCCATGTATGTAAAATGAGGGGTATACCGATTTTTACCTTTATTAATAAAATGGACAGAGCAGGAAAGGATCCCTTTGAACTGGTGGAAGAAATCGAGAAGGTGCTGGGGATTCAGTCATATCCAATGAACTGGCCGATAAGAATCGGGGGAAGCTTTCTTGGTGTTTATAACAGAAAATTATCTCAGGTAGAGCTTTTTAACGGCGGCGATCATGGACAAAGCATAGTGGCATCTACAATAAAGAAAGTGGATGATAAGGTATTTACCGACCTTTTGGGAGAGGATGCACATAATAAGCTTACAGAGGATATTATGCTGCTGGATATGGCAGGAGATGAGTTCAGCAGAAGAAAAATACTGAAGGGTGAATTGACTCCGGTGTTTTTCGGCAGTGCCATGACCAACTTCGGGGTACAGGTATTTCTGGAGGAATTCCTTGAATTAACTTCGCCTCCGCTTCCGAGAAACGCAGATATCGGAGAGATAGATGCGGAGAGTGAAAGGTTCTCCGGATTCATTTTTAAAATCCAGGCAAATATGAATCCTACCCATAGAGACAGGATAGCGTTTCTCCGGATTTGCTCCGGTAAATTCACTAAAGGCATGGAGGTCAACCATGTACAGGGTGGAAGGATGGTAAGACTGTCGCAGCCTCAGCAGTTTTTGGCCCAGGATAGGGAAATCGTGGAGGAGGCTTATGCCGGAGACATAATTGGAGTATTTGATCCCGGAATATTCAGGATAGGGGATACCTTATGCGAAGGGGAGGCCTTCAGATTCGAAGGAATACCCGTATTTGCACCGGAACACTTTGCCAGGGTGTTTGCCAAGAACTCCCTGAAGCGCAAACAGTTTATGAAAGGCATTGAGCAGATTTCAGAGGAAGGCGCTATTCAGGTGTTCAAAAAGCAGGACTCCATGGCACAGGAATTTATTATTGGGGTGGTGGGTGTACTTCAGCTGGAGGTACTGGAATACAGGTTGAAAAATGAATACGGCGTGGATATAAATGTTGATCAGCTTCCCTATAAGTATATCAGGTGGATAGAAAAACCGGAACTGGATTTAAGATCTTTAAAAACAACCTCCGACACACTGATTGTCAGAGATCAATTCGAGAACCCCGTGCTGCTTTTCCAGAATGAATGGTCGATAAGAACGGTAATTGAAAGAAATAATGGCATTGAACTGGCTGAAATGAGAGCAGCCGCCCTCACTGCCTGAAGGCATAGTAAGGCCTTTGATGCAAAGAATTGCTCCTTGCATCAAAGGCCTTTGTAATATTTATGGCTGAATATCAAATACTATAATATAGTGTCTGCACTATATATGTGGTTAGCATACGGAGGGGATTTAATGAATCTTGACTGGTACAACAAAGGTATTCAGGCGATTTCCGAGGAACTGTCAGTGGATGTTAAGAATGGACTTTCTAAAGAGGAAATCTCCGGCAGGATTGAAAAATACGGCTACAATGAGCTTAAAGAAAAGGAAAAGGAATCGATATGGGTAAAAATTACTAAGCAGCTTAAGGATTTCCTTGTGATAACACTCATTGTTGCCAGTATAGTTTCCGGCATTGCAGGAGAAATATCCGATTCTATTGTTATTATAGCTATTGTAATTGTAAATGCCGTACTGGGGGTTGTACAGGAGGAAAAAGCGGAGAAAGCGATGGAAGCACTAAAAAAAATGTCGGCACCTAATGCCAGGGTACTTAGAAGCGGGCATATAGAAACAGTCCCGGCAAAAAACCTTGTACCAGGAGATGTTGTATTCATTGAGGCCGGAGACAGCATACCTGCTGATATGAGACTTTTTGAAAGTGCCAACCTTAAGGTGGAGGAAGCCTCCCTTACCGGAGAATCAGTACCATCGGAAAAAGATGCAAGCAAGTCTTTTGATACCGAAGTCTCAATAGGCGACAGGGTCAATATGGCATACATGGGTACTATTGCAACCTATGGCAGGGGAAAAGGTATAGTTGTCAACACAGGTATAAATACGGAGATAGGAAGAATAGCCGAAGCAATTCAGACATTTGAAGATGAAACAACCCCTCTGCAGCTGAAGCTGAATGAGCTGGGAAAATGGCTGGGGCTGGCCTGCCTTGTAATATGCGTAATTGTTTTTGTAATCGGATTTGCAAGAGGCGGCGATATCATGGAAATGTTTCTGGTATCCGTAAGCCTTGCGGTTGCTGCAATACCTGAAGGATTGCCGGCAGTTGTCACAATTGTCCTTGCACTGGGAATGAAGAGAATGGTGCAGAGAAACGCTATAGTCAGGAAGCTGCTTGCCGTTGAAACTCTGGGATGTGTAACGGTAATATGCTCGGATAAGACCGGCACCCTCACACAGAATGAAATGACGGTGGTCAGAGCCTATGCAGGAGGAAATACCTATAAGCTATCAGGACAGGGATACAATCCGGCAGGAGAGATTACATTTGACGGCAGAAAAATCGATCCTGAAGCAGAACCTGATCTGAAGCTTCTGCTTTCAATAGGTGTATTGTGCAACGATTCCACTCTTGAGCAGAAGGACGTGAAGGAAAACCTTTGGGGAATAATAGGTGATCCTACTGAAGGGGCACTTGTTGTTGCAGGTGCAAAGGGAGGTTATGACAAGGCAATAATGAATGAGGCCTATGCCAGGATTGAAGAAATACCCTTCGATTCGGACAGAAAAATGATGACAACATTCCATAGCAACTTCATTCAAAATAAGATAGTGTCTTTTACAAAAGGCGCTCCTGACATAATTCTCGGCAGGTGCGTCAAAATGCTTCAAAACGGAAGTGTAGTTGAACTGACTGAAGCCATGAAGCAGCAAATATCCAAGGTCAACAGCAAGTTTGCGGGAGAGGCCCTTAGAGTGCTTGCATTTACCTATAGGGAATATGATAAGCTGCCTGAAGCAATAAGCTCGGATGAAATAGAAAAGGACCTTATATTTGTCGGGCTTATGGGAATGATAGACCCGGCAAGAGTAGAGGCCTTTGATGCTATAAAAACCTGTACGGAAGCAGGGATAAAGCCGGTTATGATTACCGGAGACCATAAGGAGACTGCAGTGGCTATTGCCGGAGAACTCGGGCTTATGAAAGAGAATTCCGGGGTACTGACAGGTAATGAGCTGGATAAGATTTCCGATGAAGAGCTTTTTAATAGAGTTGAAAACATCAGTGTTTATGCAAGAGTATCTCCGGAGCATAAGGTAAGGATAGTGGAAATGCTGAAGAGGAGAGGGCATATTGCTGCCATGACCGGGGATGGTGTCAATGACGCTATGGCTTTAAAGAAGGCAGACATAGGTGTTTCAATGGGGATAACCGGCACAGACGTCGCCAAGGGTACTGCAGATATAATACTTATGGATGACAATTTTGCAACTATAGTATCAGCAGTGGAAGAAGGAAGGATTATATACAGCAATATAAGAAAGTTTGTTTTCTTTCTTCTGTCCTGCAATATTGCCGAGATATTCGTAATTTTCCTGAGTATATTGTTTAATATGCCTATACCCCTTATACCCATACAGCTTTTGTGGCTTAATCTTGTATCGGACAGCTTTCCGGCTCTTGCTCTGGGCACTGAAAAGGGAGAACCCGGTATAATGAAGTCAAAACCTAGGGACACAAAGGAACCTATTTTGAATAAAAGCCTCTCAATAGGGATATTAATACTAAGTATAGCACAGACAGCAGCTGTGCTTGTTGCCTTTAGGTGGGCACTGAATAATTACAATCAGAATTTGGAAATAGCGCAGACCATGGCTTTTGCAACTCTTGTAGTTGTTGAGCTGGTTATGGCTTTTACCTGCAGGTCTGAACGGTACCCTGTCATAAAGCTTGGAATTTTCTCCAACAGATCGCTGGTATTGGCTACAATAACATCTTTTGTGCTCGCTTTGGCTGTTCTATATATTCCATTTTTGCAGCCCATATTCAAGACTGTTTCACTGGGAATCAGGCATTGGATTATGATACTGCTGCTTAGTGTTATTCCGCTGCTGGCCGGTGAAATGTACAAGATGGCTGCCGGAAAGGCGGAAAAGCCGGCACAATAGAAGAAAATTGCGACAGAAGACACGGGGAAGACACGGGGAGAAAAGACACGGGGACGTTTCGCGTGTCTCGCTTTCAGTGAGACAGGGGAAACGTCCCCGTGTCCTTCCCCGTGTCCTTCCCCATGTCCTTCAGTTGTGTCGCATTTTTCTTCTAATGCTTAAAAGGAGTATCGCCGACTGCTTTTGGATAGTTTTGCGACTTAGAGTATAATTTTCATTGGCAA
>JAAYQK010000347.1 GCA_012519325.1 Gracilibacteraceae bacterium
GGGCAATTCAGCTCATTTTTCCTGTAATTCTCTTTTGCCATTTCATAAGTAATCGGTTTTGCTTTTATTCCATGTGATGCGCTGATAAAGCCAATAACATCTATACCCATTTTATCCAGTACCAATTTTGCCACGGCTCCCCCGGCAACCCTGCTTGCTGTTTCTCTTCCCGAAGCCCTTCCTGCTCCTACCCAATCGGAATATTGTCCATATTTTTTAAAGAATGTGTATTCTGCATGTCCGGGCCTTATTACGTCTTTATATTCTCTGTACTGACCTATATGGATATCCTCAATGTCATTGTTCGGTATTACTATACCGATGGGCGCCCCGGTTGATAAATCATTTTCCATTACTCCTGAAAATATGTAAACCTTATCCTTTTCCAATCTTGGTGAATCAAGAGGTGTTTGTCCAGGTTTTCTTTTGTCCAGTTCGACCTGTATATCCTCC
Source organism: Gracilibacteraceae bacterium (assembly GCA_012519325.1). Lineage (GTDB taxonomy): Bacteria > Bacillota > Clostridia > Lutisporales > Lutisporaceae > BRH-c25. The sequence goes on from JAAYQK010000347.1 coordinate 454, forward strand.
GCTGTTATTTTAATACCGGCTGGAACACCGTCAACAATTGTAATCAGTCCTCCGAAAAGCTCCTTCGGTATGTTTAAATTCTTTCTAAATCCTCCTGAATATGATTCTCCCGCTGTTGTTACTCTGAACATTCGCCCGAAAGTATTTCCCATCATGTCTAATCTACTCCTCCAATCCTTTATTCTTCTAAAACAATATTTGCTCCAACCTTATTCATGATTTCAAAAAACCCTGGAAAAGATACTGAAGCACACTGGGCATCCTTAACCCTGGTTTCCCCTTGTGCAAACAGTCCTGCGACAGTTAATGCCATTGCAATTCTGTGATCGTCATGGCTGTCCACACTGGCTCCCGTAAGAGGCTTTCCTCCATTCACGATCATATAGTCAGGCCCCGTTTCTACATCAGCGCCCAGCTTTTTCAGTTCCTTTTCCATTACTCCCACTCTGTCCGTTTCCTTCACACGAACATGAGCAAGGTTTATGAATTTAGTCTTGCCTTGTGCGAAGCATGCAGCTACGGAGAGTGCAGGAAGGGAATCGGGAATATCGTTCAAATCTATAGTCAAACCTCCACGCAGGGGAGTACCGCCTCTTATAATCATGCGTTTATTCTTTGAATCCTTAGTAATGTCAGCTCCCATATCAATCAGATGATCAACTACGGCTTTGTCCCCCTGACAGTCATCAAAATCCACTCCTGAAATCACAACCTCAGAAGGGGTGGTGACTGCAGCAACCAGCGGAAATGCAACACCCGACCAGTCACTGGGCACTGTAGATTCTACGGCTTTATAAGATTGGCTCCCTTTTACGGCAAAGTATTTATAGTCCGGTGAAGCCTCACTTGGCACTACTCCATAAAGCTTCATCCAGTCAAGAGTCATTTGAAGATAAGGTTTCTCAAGAGGGTTTTCAACAAATATTTCAGTATCTCCTTGAGCAAGCGGAGATGAAAGAAGAATACTTGAAATAAACTGAGAACTGAAACCGCTGAAGCTTACTCTTCCGCCCCGCATTTTACCGCCTATTACAACCGGAGGAGCAACGGCACCGGGTCTTGTGAGAAAAGCCTTTGCACCCAACTCATTCAATGCATCAACCAGAGGTTTGATAGGTCTTCGGCGAATCTGATGGTCACCGGTAATAAATGAATATCCATCAAACAGGGCAGCCATTGAGATAACAAAGGTGGTGGTTGTACCTGAATTTCTGGTATCTATGAAGTTTTCAGGAACATGCAGATTTTTTCCCTTTCCCTCTACTGTCCAGACTCCGGGCTCTTCAATTATCTCTGCGCCAAGGGCACGGGCGGCATTTAAAGCACTTAGGCCGTCATCACTGGTAAGGGGATTATTAATAACAGATCTTCCTTCAGCCATGGCTGCTAACAGTACCGCACGGATCGTATGGCTTTTGGAACCCGGAACAATGGCCTCACCGTGAAGCGAAGCTTTTCTTGAGATCGAATACATAGCGTAACCTCCTTTTACATAAATTTGTTTAATAGTCTTTTTACATTTTTGTTCTGCGATAATATTGATAAGATAATAAACATAATTAATACAATTGATATCGGCTGTGTAAAAATATCCCTGAATAGTAGGATTATACTACTTTCTGCAGACATCAGCGCCCTTCTGAGATTTAATTCCAATAAAGGACTGAGTATGATGCCAAGCACTACAGGACCGATAGGATATCCGTATATTTTAAGAAAATATCCTAAAATCCCAAAACCGATTGTCCAAAATATGTCGGCCATACTATTATTGATCGTATATGACCCGATTATAGACAAAATCATTATTATGGGAAGTAAAATCGATTTTTTTACTTCTACGACTCTGGTGAATATTTTTATTCCCGTCATTCCAAAAATGAGCAGGAATATATTTGATATAAACAGACTCCCAACTATTAAACCAAACATGTCCGGTGACTCTATCATCAGCATCGGTCCGGGCTTTAATCCGTGAATATATAAAGCTCCGATAAATACTGCAGTTACAGCATCACCGGGAATACCCAAAGTAAGCATCGGAATAAACGAACCACCTATGGCAGCGTTATTGGCAGATTCAGGAGCTACCAGTCCTTCAACCGCTCCTTCTCCGAAAGGTACTTCAGGGTTTCTGACTGTCCTTTTGGCATGGTCATAGCTTATTAATGCTGCAATATCTCCTCCTGTCCCCGGCAAGGCTCCGATAATAATTCCAATTAATGAAGTTCTAAGTGTCAAGGGCATATATTTTAGTACGGAACCCCAACTGGGTATAATTTTATCCACCTTTTGCTTTACTATGTTGGCATCAAGATACTTTAACTGAATCAACGCTTCAGAAATACCGAACAATCCAATCATCGCAGTTATATAATTCAAACCTGACATTAAAGCATTGCTTCCGTAGGTAAATCTTTGCATACCACTAATACCGTCTATTCCAATACATCCTATAAAAACACCAAGGGCACCGCAGAAGATCCCTTTATAAGTTGAATCCACGCCTAAGCTGCCAACTAATAACAAGCCCATTGCTCCCAGCAAAAAATAGTCAATCGGCGAAAAACTCAATGCTATTTTAGCTACCATCGGTGCTGCTACTGCTAATGCTATGCAACCTAATATCCCTCCTATCACCGATTCAACAACAGTAATGCCTATGGCTTTTCCGGCTTCACCCTTTAAGGAAAGAGGGTATCCGTCAAAGGTAGTTGCTATAGCCGCAGGAGCTCCGGGTATGTTCAATAAAATCGCTGACCTTGATCCTCCATAAACACCACCGCTGAATATTCCTACCATCAAAGCAATAGCAGGCCATGTATCCCAGGAAAAAGTAAATGAAATCAGCAGTGATACGGCCATTGTTACTGATAAACCAGGAATTGCGCCTACGTAAATGCCCGCAAAAACTCCTACTGCCACAAGTAATGCCAGTTCAGGATGCACTATTGGCAATAACATGCCGGAGAATTCAACCATATTGTCATACCACCTCCTACGGTAGAATTACTTTGAATAAAACGCTGAATAAAACTACTATTGCTGCTACAACTCCCAATGAAATTGCTGCCGATTTTATTAAGCTGCCTCCTTTAAAAACAAATATGCTTGTAGCCAAGAAGAGAAAAGTAGTAATGTTGAACTTCAGAACAGGCAAAGCAATTGCATATAGAATAAGCAAAATAATAGATATTATTGTCTGCCTGGGTAAAATAGCACTTATTGTTCTTCCGAACCTTCTTTTAATGCCGTCCTTTTCATAGTATATTGGAGAGAAACTTTTGGTTTCTCTCCAAATGAAAATAATCATAATCAGCATAATTACTGAAACAATGATAGGTATGATACCGGAGCCGGTAATAGCCGGGTCTCTGAATAATATCCTTAGGGATTCTTCCAGAACAGCTATACAGAAAATAGTAATTATAACTAATACAGATTTTTCTCCTTCTATTAATGATCTCTTTCCCATATTTTGGCCCCCTAATAGACTATTCCATTTTTTCAATCCCGATATCTTCCGGATTTACTTTTGCTGCACCTGCCTTATATAGGAGCCATGAAGTAACCTTTTTAAAATCCTTAATGTACTTAGCTGCTTCATCTCCGGTAAGCCCCATGGGAACTGTCCCCAGATTTGCAAGGAATTGCTGGAAAGAATCTTCTTTATATGCTTTCATATAAGCATCTGTTAATATGTCTACAATTTCTTTCGGAGTATCCTTTTTTACAAACACACAATAGAAGGGTCCCCAAGGCAGTACCTTTTTGTATTCCGGATATTCATCTATTACCAATGGTATTTCAGGCATCCCGGGTATTGGTTCATCTGAAATTGCACACAATGGTCTAACCTTTCCGGCCTTATATAATTCTCCGAAGGAAGTCAGGCTTAAAATTGATACATCCGCATGTCCGCCAATCATTGCAACAGCTGCTGGTCCTTCGCCATCAAAAGGTACTGAATTGAATTCAATTCCGTTTACATCATTTACCATTGAAGTTACAATATATGTAAGTCCCCCGGGTCCAGTAGAAGCCATTTTGATTTTTCCCGGCTTTGCTTTTGCTGCCTCAACCAGGTCTGTCATTGTCTTATATGGTGAATCCGGCGGAACTATAACTACAGATATTCCGCGTCCCACAAGATTAATCGGAATGAAGTCTTCATAGTCAATATCCGACTGCTCCATTACCTTATAGGAACATGCGTTTTCTGCTCCGTATAATATTGTGTAGCCATCAGCAGGTTTATCATAAACCGCTTTCGTTGCAATTGAACCATTGGCTCCGGGTTGATTCTGTAAAACAATTGATTTACCTAGAGTTTTTTCTACTGAAGGTGTAATGGCTCTTGCAAAATTATCCGTTGAACCTCCGGCACCCCAAGTAATAATACCCTGTAAATTTCTTTCAGGATAAGATATTTTCGCAGGTTCCTGTGCGACAGGCTCCGTTGGCGCAGGCTTCGCTGAGCATCCTGCACTGACTGATATTACCATTACCAGACAGAGCAGCAAACTAATAACCCTCTTTAATCTCATAATTACCCTCCTCTTCATTACTTTATTATTACGCTGCGTTTTCAGATTGTTCCGGATATGTAAATCTTCTGTCAATTAACTCTAATTGCGATGTAAATTTGGTATAACTCTGCCTTTCAGCTATACCTCCTTTCCTTGTGGTTTTATAACTTTATCTTCATATCTCATTCATTTGGGAATACTGCTTTAGCAAAGGCAATGTTTAATCAGAAATATATAAGCAACCACTAGAATAGCATTTACAGGATTGATTTCTAAAAATATGCTTCTACTCATCGATAAAATGTTTCGTTGTATGGAATCCGTTTCTATTTTATGATTAAATTATAGAATGTAAATTCATAATTGTCAATAGATTTTGAATAAAAATACAGTTTATAATGCTGTAAATATTGAATAAAGCCTTACTCTTTTCTTGATATAAGAACCTTATTTATGTCAAGCAGACTGAACACTACTCCTCCAATAATAAGAACAGCTCCAAAAACAAAACTCAAATTAATGCTTTCGCCCAAAAACAGCCAGCCAAGCAATACTGCAACCATGGGCTGTATCGGATAAAATAGCGAACAGGTTCCCGCCTCTAGCATTGAAAGGCTTTTGTTCCACAGGACATGGGCCAATCCGGTACAAACAAGCCCCATATAAA
>JAAYQK010000348.1 GCA_012519325.1 Gracilibacteraceae bacterium
GTTCTCTACTCTACCCATGACTTTTATATGTATTTTCTCCTACTTCTTGATATTGTTCTTATATGCATATATTGCTGCTTGCGTCCTGTCACTAACGTTTATTTTTCTGAATATGTTTGAAACATGGTTTTTCACTGTTTTTTCGCTGATAAAAAGTCTGTCCGCAATATCCTTGTTGTTTAAGCCGTCTGCAATAAGTGTAATTACCTCATATTCTCTCTGGGTAAGTTCATTTTCATTCTTTACCCTGGCTTCTCTCGGTCTGTTAAATTCTTTAATCAAATCAGCCGCCAGCTTAGGCTGTATATATGATTCCCCCATATAAGCATCTCTAATAGCCTTGAAGAAGCTGGCCGAATCGGAATCCTTAAGCATATATCCTGAAGCGCCTATTTGCATTGTCTCTAAAAGGTATTCCCTGTCCTCATGTATCGTAAGTATTACAACTCTTGTACCAATGCCGTCCTCCTTAAGCTTCTTAAGGGCTTTTATACCATTCATTATAGGCATGTTTATGTCCAGAAGAAGAACATCCGGTTTAATTTTTTTGACTTTCTCTATGGTTTCAACTCCATTTGAAGCCTGTCCTACAACTTCAAAATCTTCTTCCAGCTCCAGGAGTTGTTTGAGCCCTTCCCTGACAATGGAATGATCGTCGGCAATTAGTATACGTATCTTACTCACATTATCCCTCCTCTACTATATTCAAAGATAGGCTTGCAAATACTTTAGTACCTCTATTGCGGGATGTCTTAATATCAAACTTCCCGTTCAACAGTTCGACTCTTTCCCTCATATTGAGCAAACCATAACCTGCATCTTCTTCTTTTGCCTTCCACAGCTTGCTCTTGTCAAAGCCCTTTCCGTTGTCACTGATAAGAAGATTAATCTGGTCATTGGTGAACTCGACTCTGACAACCGCATTATCTGCTCCGGAATGCTTTTTTATATTTGTCAATGCTTCCTGCACAATTCTGAACGCAGCAAGCTCAACAACCGGTTTTAATGCCTTCGGATCTCCCAAAACCGTAAAATCCACCGATATGTTGTTTTGTTCGATGTAGTTGGAAATATATCTTTGAAGGGTAGGAACCAGTCCCAAATCGTCCAGAGACATAGGCCTCAGATCATATACGATCTTTCTCACGTCACTCAGGCTGGAACGAAGGAAGTCTCTGATACTGCCAAGCTCCTCCCTTGCTTTCTCCTTATCAATATCTATAAGCTTTTCGCATAATTCAGTCTTTATAACGAGATTCGCCATGAGCTGCGCAGGACCGTCATGTATCTCTCTCGCAACCCTCTTTCTTTCTTCCTCCTGCGCTTTGATTATCTTTATACCCAGGTATTGCTTCTGTTTGGCATCCTCCATCTGAATCGAAAGGTCTTGCAGTTCTCCTGTCAGATAGCCCATTGCAACCCCTACCTTGTTAACAAGGGATTCGGCTTTGTCCGCAGTTTCTCTTGCTATTTTAAGCCTTCTCTCCAGCTCATTTCTGCGTTGTATAAGCATCTGCTCCTCTGCCCTTTTTGTCATCAGCTCTACCTGAAGATCCTTTGCCTTATCATAGGCTCTTTTTACTTCCTCTTCATTGTAATCCTTTATATTCTTGCTTACCACCATAAGCTGGTATCTGCATTCCTTGTCAAGCTTCACCAGCATATCCACCTGTTTAATCAGTTCCACCGTAATTATTCTGATTCTTTCCAGTTCCTCCTCCACCATTTGACATTCGGTGCGGGAGCTCTCGGCTATACTGAATAATTCGTCTCTGCTCTTTTCAATAATATCTACCGTATTTTTTATTATTTCATTTAACCTGTCCATAATAATAAGTACTCCTTGCTTTTTCCTAGGTTAAACAATCATTAATTATAAAGTTGCGGGTTATGCCGCACTAAGAGGAAAAGGCTCTACATGGTGGCAAGCTGCGCCTGTTCCTGTTCATCAAACAAAAAATTTAAATTAAGCATTATAAGTAGCCTGTCCCCTTTTTTTCCAATGCCTGATATGTATTTTCTGTCAATCCCCGCAATTATATCAGGAGTTTCCTGTATGTCGGCCTCGTCCAATGTAAGCACTTCCGATGCATCGTCCACAATAAAGGCTACCTGCCTGTCCTCTAAATTGATTACAATAGTCCTCATGTTTTCGTTAACATTGTCCCCGGGCTTATCCGGCTTTTCCTCCGGAATATTGAATTTTTTCCTGAGGCTTATTACCGGAATAACATTGTCCCTAAGATTCATTACCCCTTCAATGAATTCAGGAGCATTCGGCACTTTGACCGGTTCTAAATAGTGTCCTATTTCCTGAACCTGCATTATATTCACGCCATATTCTTCCTTGCCCAACTTAAAAACAACAAATTGCAATTCAGCCATAAAAATCCCTCCTATTGCTAATTATATCATCAAAACCGATTTTGTGAATAATATTTACATAATTCTATCATTTTTTACATTTGCATACACAACTGCAATCATGCTTGTGCTCTGCGAATTTAATTGAATCCAGTTGATGCTTTACCTGCCCCTTAATATATTCAATATATTTACTCCTGAGTTCCTGCTGCTCCTGCTTCTCTTCTTCAGTAAGTCCGGCCTCCCTGGACTTTTTTGACAGCTCATTTATCCTGTCTATCATTTCTCTGCTTATCATTCTATACCTATCCTATTCTTAAATTTACTATATCAAGTATTACTTTATGAAGCTTACGGCCTTCGGAAGAAAGCATCCTGCATTTGTCATAAGCTTCTGACCTGACTGCTTCATCAGCAATTCCGGGAAGATTGATATTCACATTCAATATTGCCCCTTCCAACCCTGAAAGTGCTAATAAGGCACCTACTCCCACATCGGACACGGCGTTCTTGTTGCCGTATCTGGCAATGCTTCCTTGGTTTTTAAGCAGTTCAAAACAGCTTTCTGCCGTCTTCAAGGGAACCTGAAGCGCATAAAGGCTTGCCTCCTGCATTTTTTTCTTTCGCAGCAGTTTTTGTTCCTCAGTGTCCTTTGGAAGCTTCATTGCCTCCATAAACTTGTTGAATGCCTTTGTATCCTCATCTACAAAACCGGAAAGCTCCTGCTGAAGCGCCTTTATATTTTCAGCTTCCTTCATGAATTCCGTTTTTATTCGTTCATCCAGGCTTTCATAGCTTTTTTTGCCTATTGAAAGGTTAACTACCATCATAGTAAGGGCAGCTCCCAATACCCCTGACAGCGCAGCCGTGCTTCCCCCTCCCGGTGCAGGCTCACTGCTTGCCAATACATTACTGTAATCCCTTAAAGTCATATCCATTAAAAGACTCATAATTCATCCCTCCATATCTACTGCAAAATTCTTCCGTTCTCTACGACTATTTTTCCGTTCTTGATAACCGTATCCACATGATTTATTCCGAAATGATATACCATATACTCAAGATTTGGGGCATCAAACACTACAATATCTGCCTTCTTGCCCACCTGAAGGCTTCCGATTTCTCCTGCCCTGTCCAAAGCATAAGCTGCATTCAGAGTCATTCCTTTTATTATTTCCTCCGGAGTCATTTTCATCCCAAAGCATGCAAAGGTCATTATGGCCTGCAGGTTCTCAGTAGGACATGACCCAGGATTGTAGTCGGTTGCCAGTGCCACCCTGACACCCCTGTCCATCATTTTCCGTGCCTGGGCATACTTGCCAAGCATTAGATAGAAGGAGGTTCCCGGAAGCAGCACCGCCGTAACTCCCGCTTCTGCCATTGCGATTATTCCGGCCTCCGATGCTGCCAGCAAATGCTCTGCAGAAACAGCACCCAATTCTCCTGCAAGCTCCGCCCCCTGCAAAGGGATTATTTCATCTGCGTGAATTTTAAGCTTGAAGCCCTGTTCCTTGCCCTTCTGCATTATGACCCTGGATTCCTCGGGAGAGAAAACCCCTTCTTCACAAAATACATCCATAAACTCAGCAAGGTTATTCTCCCTGACATAAGGCATGACCTTTTTAACCATGAAATCTATGTAGCCCTGGGTGTTTCCTCTGAATTCCTCCGGTACGGCATGGGCTCCCATATATGTAGACACTATGTCTATAGGATGGGAGGCATTAAGCTTGGCAGCCACTTCAAGGCACTTGATCTCGGTATCGAAATCAAGCCCATAGCCGCTCTTAGCTTCCACAGTGGTAGTACCGTGAAGCAGCATCCGGTCGAGGCTCTTCCGGGATTTTGCCATAAGCTCTTCCCTTGAAGCTACCCGCGTACTTTTAACCGTGCTCAGGATTCCTCCGCCCATTTTCAGAATCTCCAGATACGACACTCCTTTAAGCTTCAGGGGAAGCTCCTTTTCCCTTGAGCCCCCATGAACAAGATGGGTATGCGGATCTATTAGACCCGGAGTCACTGTCTTACCGGAGGCATCAATAATTCTTGTGCCAGGGCCCTTGATATCCCCGGGTGCATTTCCCTCTCCCAGAGCTGTTATTTTTCCGTCCTTTACAGCCACATATCCCTCCCGGATTATTCCTGCGCCCTCTCCTTCGGTACAGCAAGCTATTGTTGAAGCATTTATTATCAAATCGACTTTCATTTATTTCACCTTCCATAGATTATTCTAATTCACCTATTGCACTTTCCACCGCTTTCACCAAAGCCTCGGACTTAACCATCTCATCCAGCTTATTCATGTCGGTGTACATTATCCTGTCCTCTTCAACAGGTGCAATATCTTTCCTTATAACCTTATATGCTTCCGAAGTACCCTTTCCCAGTCTTACATCGCCTCTGAAGCTTATAGCCTGTGAAGCTGCAAGTGCTTCAATTCCCAGCACCTTCTGTGCATTGTCCAATATGGACCTGGCCTTTCTGGCAGCAGTGGTTCCCATACTTACATGGTCCTCCTGGTTTGCAGAAGAAGGAATTGAATCCACGCTGGCCGGATGGGCCAGAATCTTATTCTCCGAAACAATGGAAGCGGCCGTATACTGGGTTATCATAAAGCCTGAATTCAACCCTCCCTTTCTTGTCAGAAAAGCGGGAAGATCATTAAGCTGAGGATTTACCAGTCTTTCCAGGCGCCTCTCCGAAACATTTGCCAGTTCGGATACTGCTATACCCAGGAAATCCATTGCAAGAGCTATAGGCTGTCCGTGAAAATTTCCGCCGGATATTACCTGGTCATCATCAGCAAAAACAAGGGGATTGTCCGTTGCGGCATTAAGCTCTATGGATACCTTTTCCTTGACATACTGTATCGCATCTCTGCTGGCACCGTGTATCTGGGGTATGCACCTTAATGTATAAGCATCCTGTATTCTTATCTGTCCCTGTGTTGTTGTAAGCCCGCTTCCCGAGACTATTCTCAGCATATTCCTTGCAGTTGCCATCTGACCCTTCTGTCCCCTTGCCTCATGCACCTTCTTATCAAAAGCGGTTGTTATTCCCTTAAGTGCTTCAAAGGTTAAAGCCGCTATTATATCAGCATTTTTTAAGAGGTTTTCAGCATCATATACGGCAAGGGCTCCTATGCCTGTCATTACAGGGGTGCCGTTTATAAGGGCAAGGCCTTCCTTGGAAGTAAGCTCTACCACCTTTATTCCTGCCTTATCCATAGCTTCCTTCCCTGTAATTCTAATTCCCTTATAATATGCTTCTCCTTCCCCCAACATGACAAGAACCATGTTTGCAAGAGGCGCAAGATCACCGCTGGCTCCCAGGGAGCCCTTTTCAGGAATAAAGGGGTGCACTCCCTTGTTAAGCATTTCAATTAATGTATTTAATGTCTCCAGCCTTATACCGGAAAAGCCTTTTGCCAGTGTGTTAACCCTTAAGAGCATTATTGCCCTTACAGTCTCTTCAGTCAGCGGTTCCCCCAGGGAGCAGGAATGGCTTACAATAAGGTTCCTCTGAAGAGCTTGGGTATCCTCCTTTGATATAAATACATCGCTGAATTTCCCAAAGCCTGTGGTAATTCCATATACTACTGCTCCCTTATCCACCAGGCTGTCAACATAATTTCTTGATTTTCTTATTCGTTCCACTGCCTGTTCCGACAATTCCACTCTCCGGTTATTTCTTGCAACATCTACTACATCCTTTATGGTCAAATGCTCTCCGTCAATTGACAAATGTCCCATTTCAGAATACACTCCTTTATCATAAATGTCCGTTAAATATATTTTATCCAATTGCATTGTCAAAGTAAAACAAAAGATAATTATTCCCATTTGTTGAAACGGATTCTGCTTTCATCGTAGCGGTCGGCAGGCTGCTTTTTCTCTGCAGGATGCCCCACTGCAATTACATTCAACGGCATAATATGCTCCGGAATCCTGAAGATTTTCCTTATGGCATCAATCCTTTCCTCCACCGGGTATACTCCCAGCCATACCGTTCCAAGGCCTTTGCTTTGTGCTGCAATCAGGATGTTCTCGGTTGCAGCGGAACAGTCCTGTACCCAATAGCCTGCAGATTCTTCCTTATTCCGGTCTCCGCAGACAATAATAGCCATGGGGGCTTCATTCAGCATTTTTGAATAGGGATGAAACTCGGTGATTTTTGTTAAAAGCCGCCTGTCATTTACAATAATAAATGCCCAGGGCTGTTTGTTGTGTGCGGAAGGGGCCGCCATTGCCGCCTTGAGAAGATCCTTCATGTCGGCATCCGATACCGGCTCACCGGTATACTTCCTTATGCTTCTTCTTTCCAGTATTGCTTTCATAGTAATCACTCTCCTTTAACTTTGCTCAGCGTCTTTTCCTGTTCCCGCTTTTTGCCTTTCTTCCCTCCCTGCCGGTATTCCGGGGAGGTTTTATCAGGCACTTCTCCTCAAAGCCTATCAGGTCCTCTCTGCCGGCAGCCCTGAGTGCCTTATATACCAGATGATAGTTCTCCGGATTCCTGTATTGTATCAATGCCCTCTGCATTGCCTTTTCCTCAGGATCCCTGGGAACATATACAGGCTTCATGATCCTGGGATCAAGCCCGGTATAATACATACAGGTGGACAGTGTACCCGGGGTCGGATAAAACTCCTGTATTTGCTCCGGATTATAACCCATATCCCTTACATATTCGGCAAGCTCTACTGCAGCGGAAAGGTCGGAACCCGGATGTCCCGACATCAGGTAAGGCACCAGGTATTGTTCCTTCCTCAGCCGTTTATTCATATGAAAGTATTTTTTCACAAACCTGTCGTACACTTTTTTAGAAGGCTTGCCCATATATCTTAACACTTTGTCCGACACATGCTCGGGCGCTACCTTAAGCTGCCCGCTTATATGGTGCTCACAAAGCTCCCTCAGGAATTCATCGTCCTTGTCCGACATTATGTAGTCATATCTCAGACCGGAACGGACAAATACCTTTTTTACCCCTGGAAGGGATCTGAGCTTCTTAAGCAGTGCGACATAATCCTTATGATCAACCTTAAGGTTTTTGCAGGGGGTCGGATAAAGGCACTGCCTGTCCTTGCAGACTCCGGCATACATCTGCTTGTCGCAGGCTGCGTGCCTGAAATTGGCGGTGGGCCCCCCCACATCATGGATGTATCCCTTGAACCCGGAGTCATTAAGAAGCAGCCCCGCCTCCCGGATTATTGATTCATGGCTTCTGCTCTGTACAACCCTGCCTTGATGGAAGTTCAATGCACAGAAGGAACAGCCCCCGAAGCATCCCCGCTGAGAAGCCAGGCTGAATTTAACTTCCTTAAGGGCAGGTACTCCTCCCTGATTCTCATAAATCGGATGATACTGCCTGGTAAAAGGCAGCCCGTACACATCATCAAGCTCTGTTTCCGTCAGGGGTGCGGCAGGAGGATTCTGCACCAGAAATTTTTCCCCATGGGGCTGAATCAGCGTGCGTCCCGTATGATAATCCTGTTCCCTGTATTGGAACATAAAAGCCCGGGCGTATTCCCTTTTGCTGTCCCTTACCTCTTCGTAGCCGGGTATCACGATTGAGTCCTGAATGCTGTCAAGCTCTGAGGCTATATAGGCAGTCCCGTTTACATAGGTTATATATTTTATTTCCATACCCGATTCAAGAGCTTCCGCCACTTGTATTACAGGCTTCTCACCCATCCCGTATATAAGAAGGTCCGCCCTGCTGTCAAAAAGTATTGACCTTCTTACCTGATCATCCCAGAAGTCGTAATGGGCAAACCTCCTAAGACTGGCTTCGATACCTCCGATTATTACAGGTACATCCTTAAAGGCCTCCCTGAGCCTGTTGCAATATACGATAACTGCCCTGTCCGGCCTTTTCCCCCGCACGCCTCCGGGAGAATAAAGGTCTTCCCTTCTGGGTTTTTTACCGGCAGTATAGTGATTGACCATTGAATCCATATTCCCTGAAGACACTAGAAATGCAAGCTTCGGCCTTCCCAGAACCTTGAAAGCGTCACTGCTCCTCCAATCAGGCTGTGAGATTATGCCAACCTTGTATCGCCTGCTTTGCAGAAGCCTGGTTATTACGGCGCTGCCAAAGCTGGGATGGTCCACGTAGGCGTCGCCGCTTATGAATATGAAATCAAACTGCTCTATTTTTGTTCTCTGCATATCTTCTTTGGAAACAGGAAGAAAATCGTCTCTGTTAATCAAAAAATCACATCCGAATCAATATTTGCTGCGTTCCTCAAACATGCTATTTTAACTGAAA